>CBFGOU010000608.1:0-3535 GCA_965650445.1 uncultured Oxalobacteraceae bacterium
CAGTTCGGCGTACCGTTCGAAGCGCAGGTCGTTTCGGCGCACCGCATGCCCGACGAGATGTTCGCCTATGCCGCAAGCGCGCGCGCGCGCGGATTGCGCGCCATTATCGCCGGCGCCGGCGGCGCCGCCCACCTGCCCGGCATGGTGGCGGCCAAGACCATCGTGCCGGTGCTGGGCGTGCCGGTGCCGTCCAAGTACTTGCGCGGCGAGGATTCGCTGCTGTCCATCGTGCAAATGCCCAAGGGCGTGCCGGTGTGCACCTTCGCCATCGGTGAAGCGGGCGCGGCCAATGCAGCGCTGACCGCCGTGGCCATCCTGGCCGCCACCGACGCCGCCCTGGCCGAGCAGCTGGAAGCGTTCCGCGTCCAGCAGACCGCCGCCGCCAAAGCCATGATTTTGCCTGTTTAGTATGAGTAATCCGAAGTCAGTCTTACCCGCCGCCAACCCGTCCGCCTGGCTGGGCGTGATGGGCGGCGGCCAGCTCGGCCGCATGTTCGCCCAGGCCGCGCAAAGCATGGGCTACCAGGTGGCGGTGCTGGAACCGGCCGGCGAATGCCCGGCCGGACAGCTTGCCCAGCGCCTGGTGAACGCCGGCTACGAGGACGCCGCCGGCCTCGATGCGCTGGCCGCCCAGTGCGCCGCCGTCACCACGGAATTCGAGAACGTTCCCGCCGCCAGCCTGGAGCGGCTGGCCCGGCAGGTGGTTGTGGCGCCCAACGCCCACGGCGTGTCGGTGGCCCAGGACCGCATCGCGGAAAAACGCTTTTTCGTCGATTGCGCGCCCAGGTCGGGCGTGGGGCCGGCCCCGCATCATGTCATCGCATCCCAGGCCGATATCGACGCCATTGGCGACGAGCTGCTGCCCGGCATCCTGAAAACCGTGCGCATGGGCTACGACGGCAAAGGCCAGGTACGCGTGCGCTCGCGCGAGGACGTGCGCGCGGCGTTCGAGGCGATGGGGCAGGTGACCTGCCTGCTTGAAAAAATGCTGCCGCTGGCCTACGAAGTGTCGGTATTGACCGCGCGGGGGGCCGATGGCGCCTCGGTGGTCTACCCGATCGCCGAAAACGTGCACCGTGACGGCATCCTGTTCACCACCACCGTGCCGGGACCGAACGTCACGCCCGAGTGCGCCGCGCGCGCGCAGGACGCCGCCCGCGTCATCGTGGCCGAACTCGGCTATGTCGGCGTGCTGTGCATTGAGTTTTTCGTGCTGGCCGACGGTAGCCTGGTGGTCAATGAAATGGCGCCGCGCCCGCACAACAGCGGCCATTACACCATGGACGCCTGCGTCACCAGCCAGTTCGCGCAGCAGGTCCGCGCCATGGCTGGCTTGCCGCTGGGCGAGGTGCGCCAGCATTCGCCGGCGGTCATGCTCAACATCCTGGGCGACGTCTGGTTCGACGGCGACAGCGACCGTATCGGCGAACCGGCCTGGGACCGCGTGCTGGCGCTGCCCGGCGCGTGCCTGCATCTGTACGGCAAGGACGATCCGCGCCGCGCCCGCAAGATGGGCCACGTGACCTTCATCGCGCCGACGCTGGCCGAGGCGCGGCAGCAGCTGGCCGCCGCCTGCGCCATCCTGGGCATCGTTCCGTGAGCATGCAGGCGCCCTTGGTCGACCAGGCCGAGCTCGATGCCGCCGCCGCCTTGCTGGCGGCCGGCCGCCTGGTCGCCTTTCCGACCGAGACCGTCTACGGGCTGGGCGCCGACGCCGAAAACCCGGACGCGGTGGCGCGCATTTACGCCGCCAAGGGCCGTCCGCAGGATCATCCGGTGATCGTGCACCTGGCACCGGAGGCCGACCTGGCGCACTGGGCCGCCGACATCCCGCCCGAAGCGCAGCAGCTGGCCGCCGCCTTCTGGCCCGGTCCGCTGACCCTGATCCTCAAGCGCGCCGCCAACATTCCCGATGCCGTTTCCGGCGGGCAGGACACGGTCGGCCTGCGCTGCCCCGCCCATCCGGTCGCCATCGCCCTGCTGCAAACCTTCAAGGCAGGCAAGGGCGGGATTGCCGCCCCTTCCGCCAATAAATTCGGCCACGTCAGCCCGACCACCGCCCAGCATGTGCGCGACGAATTCGGCACCGATGGCACGGTCGCGCTGGTACTCGACGGCGGCCAGAGCGATGTCGGCATCGAATCGACCATCGTCGACCTGTCGCGCCTGGCGACCCACGGCCCGGTGCTGCTGCGTCCCGGCCGGATCAGCGCCGACGCCATTGCCGCCGTGATCGACCAGCTCCCGGCCGCGCCCGACGCCGCCGCGCCGCGCGCCTCGGGCACCCTGGAATCGCATTACGCGCCGCACACCCCGGTGGCCATGCTCGACAGCGCCGCGCTGCGCGACACCCTGGCGCTGCTGCACAGTGGCGGCCGCAAGATTGCGCTGATTCATTATTCCGACTTGCCGCCCACGCATGCCGCGCTGCGCCTGCCGCTGTCGCCGGACGGTTTCGCCCACGCCCTGTACGCCGCCTTGCGCGCGATGGACAGCGCCGGCGCCGACCTGATTCTGGTCGAAGCCCCACCTCACGGCCCAGCCTGGCTGGGCGTCAACGACCGCTTGCGCCGCGCCGCCCATGGTTCCAGCGGCATCGTCCACGGTTTGGTCAACCGCGCGGCCCCAGACTAGGCCTTGTTGCGCCGAACTGACAAAGTTGCAACTGTTTTTTCTATACAAGCCAATCGAACGCTGGCATATTAGCGGCAGGGCGAATAGCACGAACGTTCGTTTTGCCGTGAATCAATATTTAGGAGACAAAATGCGTCAAACCAAATTCGCGCTGGCGCTGTTGGCCGCTGCCACCCTGGCAGCGTGCGGCGGCAGCGGTAGCAGCGGTGGCGATCAATCGCTCAAGCTCAAGTACACCCAGCAGGTCACCTTCGGCGACAGCTTGTCCGACGTGGGCTCCTACAACGTGGGTACCGTCAAACAACTGGGTGGCGGTAAATTCACCATCAATGGCAGTGCCACCACCGTCAACCCCGAATTGACCGGCAAGATCTGGCAGGAACTGCTGGCCGCCCAATTCAGCCTGCCCGCCCCCTGCGCCGCGCAGACCGGTTTGGAAGGCGACGCCAGCAAAGGCTTTGCGGTACCGGTGGTCAACAACGCCGGTTGCTTCAGCTATGCCCAGGGCGGTTCGCGCGTGACCAATCCGATCGGCCCCAACAACGAGGCGACCGGCTCCGCCCTGGGCGCGCTGACGGTGCCGGTGGTGACCCAGGTCGCCAACCACCTGGCGGCCTCCGGCGGCAAGTTCAGCGGCACCGAAATCGTCTTCGTCATGGCGGGCGGTAACGACGCGCTGGCGCTGCTGGGCGGTTTGTCCGCCGCCGCCACCGCTGCCGGCCAGGCCGCCGGCGCGGCCGAAGGCGCCAGGGTCGGCGCCCAGACCTTCGTCTCCACGCTGGCCGGCCTGCTTGGCGCGGGCGCCACCGACCCGGCCACGGCCACCCAGGCAATCGGCGCGGCCATGGGTGCGGAAGCCTTGCGCACCGGTAGCACCAACGAGACCATCGTCGGCGTCGGC
>CBFGOU010000609.1:0-3524 GCA_965650445.1 uncultured Oxalobacteraceae bacterium
GACGGCCGCGGCGGATCGTACTGTTCGCTAACTCGGATTGGTATCTCTTCAACTTCCGACTGAGTTTGGCCCTTTCACTGATCGAGGCAGGGTATGAAGTTCTGCTTGTTTCGCCTGGAGGACCATACGGAGACAAATTGACGTCCATGGGGTTGAAGTGGCGTAGAGCTCCAATGGAACGTAGGAGCCTGAACCCATTTAGAGAATCGGCGCTGATTCTTTGGCTAAGGCGACTTATCGAGTTTGAGAACATCGACTTGGTCCATGGGTTCACCATCAAATGCGCCATCTATGGAGCGCTGGCGGCGAGATTGGCGCGACGTCCGAGAGGTAAGGTCGCTAGTGTTTCCTCAATCGCCGGCATGGGGTATGTGTTTACTAATGGAGGCTTGTTGGCGCGAGCGCTTAGGCCTCTTGTTATTGCGTTCATGAGGGGTGTACTCGATACCGACCGCTCGGTCGTGATCGTACAAAACCGGGATGATCTTCGGTTCTTGATAGATGCCGGGATTATTCAAGAATCAAGGTTGCGCCTTGTACGTGGATCAGGAGTGGATTGCGTACGTTTCAGTCCTTCTTTCAAGTCGAGAACGACGGCCTCTTCGTCGCTGCGTGTCGTCCTTCCGGCGAGAATTCTCTGGGACAAGGGAATTGGGGAATTCGTGCAAGCTGCAAGGCTTTTGAGGGCAGAAGGGCGCGAACTGGACTTCGTTTTGGCAGGATCTCTGGACGAAGGGAATCCCGCCTCGGTGCCTAGCGGCACGGTGCAGCGGTGGGTTCAGGAGGGATCAGTTGCGTGGATAGGTCACGTAGATAATATGCCCGCACTCTTCAGTACAACCGACATTGTCGTTCTTCCGAGCTATAGGGAAGGCTTGCCGAAGGGGCTGATTGAAGCCGCCGCTTGCGCCCTACCCATTGTGGCAACAGACGTTCCAGGATGCAGAGAAGTAGTCAACGATGGTGAAAACGGGCTTCTTGTCCCGGCTCGCGATGTGCGTTCGCTGGCTTCCGCGATTGCTCGATTGCATGACGATGCAATGCTTCGCGAACGGCTTGGTGAGTCGGCAATGCGGAAGGCAAGAATCGAATTCGCCGAAAGTGTGGTGAACGGGCAGACGACACGCCTTTATCACCAGTTGTTGGCATAAGGGTAAAGGTCATGCTGCCTGCCGATTTTCCCTGCAAAGCGACGATAGAGCAGGGCGTACGTGAGCGTTATGGGCGGGATTGGAGCGGCGGGTGCTCAGCATTGCCAGTTGCGGTCGCGTTCCCGCAATCAACCGTTGATCTGCAGACTCTTGTGCGATGGGCGAATGAGAACGGGAGGGCGTTGGTGCCATCGGGGGGGCGCACGGGCCTCTCGGGTGGGGCAGTAGCGACTGGCGAAGAAATTGTGGTGTCGATGGAAAAGATGAGCGCGATTTTGGATTTCGACTCCGTCGGCCGGACCTTGCACGTCCAAGCAGGCGTAGTAACCCAAAAAGTACAGGAGGCCGCGCGCGCGCGCGGATTGTTTTACCCGGTAGACTTCGCCAGCCGTGGATCGTCGCAAATCGGCGGCAACGTGGCTACCAACGCCGGCGGTATCAAGGTGCTTCGCTACGGCCTAACCCGCGATTGGGTGGCGGGTTTGAAGGTGGTTTCAGGCGCGGGAGAAGTCTTGGATTTGAATCGTGGCTTAGTAAAGAATGCGACCGGCTACGATTTGAGACACCTGTTCATTGGATCGGAGGGGACGCTTGGAGTCATCGCGGAAGTGACTCTCCGCTTAACCGATATTCCACTCCTCCAACAGGTGATGGTGCTGGGTGTGCCACGGTTGGACGCGCTGATGCGGGTGTTCGCCATGCTGCGAACCAGTCTCAAGCTCAGTGCATTCGAATTCTTCACCGACATCGCGTTGCGACATGTCCTCGCGGCTGGCGGAAAGCGTCCATTCGACGATCCAGCACCTTTCTATCTACTGGCAGAATTCGATGAGAATGAGGCGGCCGCCGTCTCGGCCTTCGAATCGCTGGCCGCCGCTGGTTTGGTGGTGGAGGGCGTCATTGGACAAAGCCTTGAGCAGAATGCAGAGTTATGGCGACTGCGCGAGGGCATCACCGAAAGCATCGCCCGGCACCACCCTTACAAAAACGACATTGCGGTGCGTGTTTCATCTGTCCCCGCGTTCCTGGAACGTATGCAAGCGCTATTTGCGCGAGAGTATCCTCAATTCGAAGTGGTCTGGTTTGGACATCTGGGTGATGGCAACCTGCACATCAGCATCCTGCAACCAGAGTGCATGGAGCCCGAAAGGTTTCAAGCGGAGTGCGGCCGTGTGACAAAGCTGCTCGGGAGCGCCCTGCAGGAATTTGGCGGCAGCGTTTCTGCCGAACACGGCGTCGGCCTGCTCAAGAAGCCATATCTGCATTACACCCGCAGCGAGGCGGAAATCGAGTTGATGCGCCAACTGAAGCGTGTATTCGATCCCGCTGGGATCTTGAACCCAGGCAAGCTGATTTAGGCGCTACCCGGTGGTTGCGCCCCCTGCCGTTGCGGCGGCCACTACCCCTGAACCAATCTCTTCTGTCCGGAGATCGTGCGGATTTCCGTCACACTATGGGACGTAATATTGCGCAGTTGTCGCGCCTCCCCCCGGAAAGCCCAAGTTCAGGATGATCGAAGAAGCCGCAATCCAGGGCGCCCTGCTGGCCGCAGCCGCCACCTGGCTCCTCATCTGGCTCCTTAAGCCGGCCGCCCTGCGCCTGAACCTCCTGGACCACCCCCGGGGCCGCAAGGCCCACGAGGCCCCGACCCCCGTCACCGGCGGCTTGGCCATGACCGTGGGTGTCGCCCTGGGCGGCCTGGCGGCCTGGTCGAACCTGTCACCGGCGCGGCAATCGCTGTACCTCGGCATGACCCTGCTGCTCGCCATCGGCGTCCTGGATGATCTCCACGACATCCGCTGGTGGTGGCGGATCCTGGCCCAGGTGGCCGCGGCCCTGATCCTGTTCTACGTTGGTGAGGTGCGGGTCGAGCAGATTGGCGACGCGCTGGGCTTCGCGCATCACGAGCTCGGCGTGCTTTCGCTGCCGCTGACCATCCTCGCAACGGTCGGCCTGATCAACGCGATCAACCTCATCGACGGTGTCGACGGCCTCGCCGGCACGCTCGTGCTGTGCGCGCTGGCGATGTTCTGCTGCGCGGCGCTGTATGCGGGCAACGCGCAGCTGGCCGGCCGGGTGCTGGTGCTCGGTGGCGCGGTGACTGGGTTCCTGGCCTGGAACTTCCGGGTCCCGGGGCGCTCGCGGGCGGCGGTGTTCATGGGCAACTCTGGCAGCGCGCTGCTGGGCTTGGCGATTGCCTGGTGCTGCTTCCGCCTGACCCAGAACCCGGGCCATCCGGTCAGCCCGGTCCTCGCGCTCTGGCTGCTGCCGGTGCCGGTAGTCGATTGCCTGGTGCTGATCGTGCGCCGGCTGCGCGAGGGGCGCTCGCCGTTCTCCGCGGGGCGCGACCATGTCCACCACTACCTCAGCGAG
>CBFGOU010000610.1:0-3523 GCA_965650445.1 uncultured Oxalobacteraceae bacterium
TGACGCCCGATTCGGCCGACCATGCGCTGGTGGTGCAGCGCATCGCAGCGTCGATCGCCTGGCTGCGCGCCAATGTGGTGGGCGACCATGGCGGCGCGCCGCGCATCTACTTCAACGTCGTCGACCTGGTCGACGCCTTCTTCGCCGACCGCGACTGGTGCTGCCGGATCCTGGCGGTGCTGGCCCATGAAGGCGTGGACGCGGTGTCGTTCGAAGATGGGCGCGGCACCTACTTCCCGTTCCAGATCGGCGCCATGGTCAAAGCCATCCGCGCCTATCTCAATCCGGGCCAGAAGATCCTGTTTCACTGCCACGCCGGCAACGGCATGGAAAACGCATCGGTGCTGGAAGCCCTGCTGGCCGGCGCCGACGGGTATTGGGCGGGGATGGACAAGGAATCGTCGACCATCGGCCACGCGTCGATGGCCGAACTGATCGCCAACCTGCTCAGGGCCGGCAACGCCAACGTGGCGGCGCGCTACCAGGTGCAAACCCTGCTGCCGGTCTGCGCCGCCATGCACCGGATCAACGATGAAGCGGAGCTGCCGGAAACCTGGCCGATCCAGGGTTCGAACGCCTACCGCCAGATGCTCAGCGGCTTCGACCAGCAGGCCGGGCGCGCCATGGACCTGCCGCCCGAAGCGATCGGCGGCAGCTACACCTTCCGCATTTCGCCGGACGGCAGCGACTGGCCGGTGGTGCAGGGCCGCGTGCTCGAACTGCTCGGCGAGCGGATCGACCAGGACTACGCCAACCGCATGATCCTGCTGATGCGCCAGGACCTCAACAACGGCCTGCGCATCCGCTACGACGACGCCGACCAGCTGCGCCTGTTGTACCAGCGCGCAGGCCGCGCGCTGGCGGCGTGATCAGCGCGCCTGGCCAATTGCGTCGTCCTCGCGTGGACGAGCGGTCTACTCTATCGCGCCCGGTTCAGGCGAACTTCTTGTGCCTCGGCGCGGCGGCCGGCGGTCCGAGCGAGGCCCGCTCGGTCACGCCGATGGTGAATTCGCGCGCGACCGGGCGCTTCAGGTCGTAGCAGCGGTTCAGCAGTTCGTTCAGGCCGTTGAGCGTGACGTCGCGCCACGGCACCGCCACCGAGGTCAGGCGCGGCGCCGAGAACGCCGCGCTGGCGGTGTCGTCGTAACTGAGCACCGATATGTCGCCCGGCACCGCAATGCCGGCTTCCTGGAAGTACGACAGCGCGCCCACGGCCATTTCATCGTTGGCGCAGAACAGGGCGGTGAAGTCGTGACCGGATGCGTGCAGCTGGCGTGCCGAGTCCCAGCCGCCCGCCGGCGAAAAATCGCTTTCGTGAATCCACAGCGAATCGAGGTCGATGCCGCTGCGCTGGAGCTCGCCCAGCAGGCCCTCGATGCGCTGCAGATTGTCGGGCGATCCCTTGGGACCGGTGACGACGGCGATTCTGGTATGCCCCTTGTCGAGCAGCGCGCGCGCGGCCAGCACGCCGCCCTGGCGATGGTCGGCGTAAAAGCACTGCGCGGGAATGCTGGGCAGCTGATGGTTGATGACCACGATGCGGTTCTGCTTGGGACCGAGCGCGGCGATGTCGCTGTCGGTCACGTGGCTGGTGATGGCCATCAGGCCGTCGCAGCCGCGCTCGATCAGGAACTCGATGCCCTCGCGCGCCTGCACGCGCGCGTCGCCGTCGCCGCCCACGCCGAAGGCCACCACCATGTGCAGGCCGGCTTCGCGCAGCTCGGTATCGATCGCCTGCAGGATCGGGGTGTAGAAGGTGCCCTTCAGGACAGGAATGAACACGCCGATCATCTTGGTCGTGCCGGACAACAGCGAACGGGCGGCGTGCGATGGGCGAAAGTCCAGTTCCTCGATCGCTTTCTTTACCCGCTCGAGCGTGGCGGGCGATACCGAGCCCTTGCCGCTGACCACGCGCGATGCGGTTCCCAGTCCCACCCCGGCGAGGCGGGCAACGTCTTTGATTGTAGCCACGTCATCCTTTAATGCGTCGATCTGTCGCCCGGCCAGCGGGCGAAAACGACAAAGCATACTGCAATCGGCGGTTGCCGACTAGTCAACTGTATCATTCTGGAATGCGCAGCGGCCACTGGGCCGTGCCGCGGCAGACGCGCTAGCGCACCACCTGGACCGGCGTGCCGAAGGTGGCGCCGGCGGAGGAAATGATGTCGTGCCAGGAAGGCGGAGCGTTGATCAGGTCGCGCATGTCGCGCTTGAAGCGGGTGGTCAGCACGCGCAGGGCCACGTGCAGGGGCACGCCATTGGAGGCCATGTACACGGCCGCGTCGCGGGTGGACGCGGTGCGCTGCACGTACAAGCCCTTCTCCACCTTGGCGGCGGTCAGTCGGTCGGTGCGCGGCTTTCCAATGGTCTTTTCCATGGGCATTAATATACCGCGCCCCCGCCCTTTCGCGCAATCGCCATCGGCGCACCGCGCACCTTGCCTGCACGGCAAGGTGCTGCAACGCCGCCATGCCCATGTTGAAGCAGCCTCTTAGCCGCCGGCCGCTTGCGGCGCCAGCCACTGCGACAGCTGGGCCAGCAGCTGTTCGGCGTTGACCGGCTTGGAGGCGTAATCCGAGGCGCCCGCCCTCAGGCACTTGTCGCGGTCATCCGACATCGCCTTGGCGGTCAGGGCGATGATGGGCAGGTCGCCGAAGCGCGGGTCGCTGCGCAGCTGGCCGATGGTGTCGTAGCCATCCATGTCGGGCATCATGATGTCCATCAGGACCAGGTCGATCTCGACTTCGCCGGCGAGCTGGCGCATCGCCTCGTGGCCGCCCTCGACGGCCACCACGTTCATGCCGTAGCTCTCCAGCAGCCCGGTCAGGGCGAACAGATTGCGGGCATCGTCGTCGACGATCAGGATGCGTTTGCCGCGCAGCTCCTCGTGCGCGGCGGGCGCGGCGCTGGCTGCCGCCTCGCCTGCCGGCAACGCGGCCCTGACGCGCTGCAGGAATTCGGCCACCACGTTGGCGGTGCGCATCTTGCCCTCGCCCTCATCGAACACCACTTCGGCGTCCAGTGCGCGGGCCTGCTCGACGATGGCCGCATCGGCCGGGCGCTCCGAATACAGCACCACGGGCACCGGGGCCAGCAGCGGGTCGAGCCGGATCCGGCGCAGCAGCGCGATGCCGTCGATGTCGGCCAGTTCAATGTCGATCACGATGCCGTGGTAGGGATGGCGGTGCAGGCGGAGCATGGCATCGGCGGCGCTGGCGACCGTGTCGAGCATGCGCCCGTCGCTGGCCAGCGCGGCCATGATGCTGGCGCGCTTGTCCGGGTCGTTCTCGATCAGCAGCAGCACGTGCACCGGCGGGGTCAGGTGCGCGGTCATCTCGCCGAACACCTGCTCCAGGGTGTCCAGGTCGGCCGGCTTGGTGGTGTAGCTGGCCACCCCGTGGCACGATGCCGCAACGGGACGGTCGCGCACCGAGATCACGTGCACGGCGATGTCGCGGGTTTGCGGATCGGCGTGCAGGCGGTCGGCGATCTCCCAGCCGTCGGCATCGGGCAGGCCGAGGTC
>CBFGOU010000611.1:0-3518 GCA_965650445.1 uncultured Oxalobacteraceae bacterium
CATCTCGGTCATGCCCCAGCCGTGGATCACGTACACATCCAGCTTGTCCATCAGCGTGTCCATCAGCGCCGGCGGACACGCCGCGCCGCCCACCACGGTGCGCCGGAAGGTGGAAAAGGCCAGGCCGTTCTGCAGCGCGTAATTGACCAGTCCCAGCCACACGGTGGGCACGCCCGCCGAGAAGGTGACGCCCTCCGCCTCGAACAGTTCGTACAGCGATTTGCCGTCCAGGGCCGCGCCGGGGAACACCATCTTCGCGCCCGACATCGGCACCGAGTACGGCAAGCCCCAGGCGTTCACATGGAACATCGGCACCACCGGCAGCACCGTGTCGGCGGCCGACACATTGAGCGCGTTCGGCATGGCCGAGCCGTAGGCATGCAGCACGGTGGAGCGGTGCGAATACAGCGCCCCCTTGGGATTGCCGGTCGTGCCCGAGGTGTAGCACAGCGCCGCCGCGACGTTTTCGTCGAACTGCGGCCATTCATAGTCGTCGTCGCTGCTGGCGATCAGGTCTTCGTAGCACAACAGGCTGGCGATGCCGGTCTGCTCCGGCATGCGGGCACGCTCGCTCATCAGCACGAAGCCTTTCACACCCGGACACTGCGGGGCAATCGCTTCGATCAGCGGCAGGAAGCTCAGGTCGAAGAACAGGTACTGGTCGTCGGCGTGGTTGACGATATAGGCCAGCTGGTCGGGATGCAGGCGCGGATTGATCGTGTGCAGCACCGCGCCCGAACCGGACACGGCGTAGTACAGCTCCATGTGCCGGTAGCCGTTCCAGGCCAGGGTGGCGACCCGCTCGCCCATGCGTACACCCAGGCCGGACAAGCTCTTGGCCAGCTGGCGCGCGCGCCGGTGGCAGTCGCGGTAGGTGTAGCGGTGCAGGTCGCCTTCGACCCGGCGCGAGACGATCTCGACATGCCCGTAGTGCCTGGAGGCGAACGCGATAATGCTGGAGATGAGCAGCGGCTGGTCCATCATCTGCCCCATCACAGGGCTGGTCGGATACGACATAAGAACTCCTTGGGGGTGGATGCCAGAGTGTCGGATAGAAGTGTCAATTATGTCAACGATGCGAATGCCTTCCGGTGCCCTACGCTAAAATGACGCCTATTTCTCCTCACGGGAACCGCCATCGACGCCGCAGACATTCCATTCGACAATTCGTTCAGCGAATTGCCGCCCGCTTTCCATACCCGGTTGATGCCGACACCCTTGCCCGCCCCCTATTTCGTGGCGGGCAGCGCGCGCACGGCGCAATTGCTTGGACTTGACCCTGCATTGCTGGCGCGCGCCGACCATGTGGCTGTGTTCACCGGCAATCAGACCGCCACCCGCTCCAAGCCGCTCGCGGCGGTCTACTCGGGGCACCAGTTCGGCGTGTGGGCAGGCCAGCTGGGCGATGGCCGCGCGATCTTGCTGGGCGAAATCAACACGCCGCAGGGGCCGCAGGAGCTGCAACTCAAGGGCGCCGGCCGCACACCCTACTCGCGCATGGGCGACGGCCGCGCCGTGCTGCGCTCGTCGATCCGCGAATTCCTCTGCTCGGAAGCGATGGCCGCGCTCGGCATCCCCACCACCCGCGCCCTGATCGTCACCGGCTCCGGCCAGGGCGTGATGCGCGAAACCGTTGAAACGGCCGCCGTGGTGACGCGGGTGGCGCCCAGCTTCGTTCGCTTCGGTTCCTTCGAACATTGGTATTACCGCGACAAGCCGGAAGAATTGCGCGTGCTGGCCGACTACGTCATCGCCAATTTTTATCCGGAACTTGCCGGCACGCCAAATCCGTATCAATCCTTGCTTGCCGAGGTCACGCGCCGCACCGCGCGCATGATTGCGCAATGGCAGGCGGTCGGGTTCATGCACGGCGTCATGAACACCGACAATATGTCCATCCTCGGCCTGACGCTCGACTATGGCCCGTTCGGCTTCATGGAAGCGTTCGACCCTCAGCACATCTGCAACCACAGTGACCAGCAGGGGCGTTATTCCTACGCCAACCAGCCGCAGATCGGCCACTGGAACTGCTACGCGCTGGGCCAGGCGCTGCTGCCCCTGATCGGCACGGTGGACGACACCCAGGACGCCTTGGGCGTGTATCAGCCCGAATTTGCGCGCGCGATGGACGAGTTGCTGCACGCCAAGCTCGGCCTCGAAACCAGGCACGACGACGACCGTGCCCTGTTCGACCAGATGCTTACGGTTATGCAGCAAAGTCAAGTCGACTTTACCCAGTTTTTCCGTCTGCTCGGCAACTTCAGCACATCGCCCGCACCCGGCGCCGATACTGCCCTGCGCGACCTGTTCATCGACCGCGAGGGCTTCGATGCCTGGGCGCAGCGCTACCGCGCCCGCCTGGCGCTGGAAGCGCGCGAGGACAGCGCCCGCAAGACGGCGATGAATCGCGTCAATCCTAAATATGTTTTGCGTAACTATCTGGCGCAGGTCGCCATCGAAAAAGCGCAGAATATGGACTTTTCCGAAGTGGCGCGCCTGCTGGCCGTGCTGGAGCACCCGTTCGACGAGCAGCCCGGGCACGAAAGCTATGCCGCGCTGCCGCCCGACTGGGCCAGCCATCTTGAGGTAAGCTGCTCGTCTTGAATGATTTGACCGTTTAACCGCCATGACCGACAACGAGCACAACAAAGCAGCTAAGCTAAGCAAGACCGACGAGCAATGGCGCGCCATGCTCGATCCGATGCAATACCAGGTGACGCGCCATGCGGCCACCGAGCGCGCCTTCACCGGCAAGTACTGGGACCACCACGAGCACGGCATCTACACTTGCGTGTGCTGCAACACCCCGCTGTTCGCCTCGGACACGAAATTCGATTCCGGCTGCGGCTGGCCCAGCTATTTCAAGGCGCTCGACCCGGCCAACGTGATCGAAAAGGTCGACCGCAGCCATGGTATGCTGCGCACCGAGATCATCTGCGCGGTCTGCGACGCGCATCTCGGGCACGTATTCCCGGACGGCCCGCCGCCGACCGGCCTGCGCTACTGCATCAATTCCGCATCGCTGCGTTTCGATCCTACCTGATACCATCCATGAAATTTCTGTTCGACTTTTTCCCGATCCTGCTGTTCTTCGGCGTGTTCAAATTTGCCGAAGCGCATCAGGCTGCCTCGGCGGCGCTGGCCACTTCGTATCTCGGCGGCATCGTCGCCAGCGGCGGCATCGCGCCCGACCAGGCGCCGGTCATGCTGGCCACCGTGGTGGCCATCGTCGCCACCATTTTGCAGATCAGCTACGTCAAGCTCAAGGGCCGCAAGGTCGACGGCATGCTGTGGGTATCGTTCATCATCATCACCGTCTTCGGCGGGCTGACGGTCTACTTCCACGACGACACCTTCATCAAATGGAAGCCGACCATTATCTATTGGGTATTCGCGCTGGCCATGGCCATCGCCCAGTACGGCTTCCGCAAGAACCTGGTGCGCCAGGCCATGCAGGCCCAGCTCAAGCTGCCCGATCCGGTGTGGGACAAGGTTGGCCTGTCGTGGATGGTGTTTTT
>CBFGOU010000612.1:0-3517 GCA_965650445.1 uncultured Oxalobacteraceae bacterium
CGCGCGTGCGTGCGCTGCTGGCGTCGCTGGTATGAGTGCGACTCACGTCGACATGCGTGCTGCGTTGGCCGCCGAATTTCTCGGCACGCTGTTGCTGCTCGCGATCATTGTCGGCAGCGGGATCATGGGCGAACGGCTGGCGGCCGGAAATGTCGCGGTTGCGTTGCTGGCCAATGCGGCTGCGACCGCCGCGGGTCTGTACGTACTGATCGAATTGCTCGGCCCGGTATCGGGTGCGCATTTCAATCCGGCAGTGACGCTTGCGTTGCGGTTACACGGAAACAAGCTTTCGACGCCATGGCCGTACTACGTGATCGCACAGATCGGCGGCGCGTTACTCGGGGTATGGCTGGCGCATGCGATGTTCGAACTGCCGCTGTGGCAACCAGGCACGCATGCGCGCAGCGGCGGTGGGCAGGCGCTCAGCGAAGTGGTGGCGACCTTCGGCCTTCTGTTGACGATCCTGCTCGGCGCCCGCTGGCGTCCGGCCGCCCTGCCGGCGCTGGTCGCCAGCTGGATCTTCGCCGCCTACTGGTTCACCGCCAGCACCTCGTTCGCCAATCCCGCGGTGACGATCGCACGCGCACTCACGCAAAGTTTTGCCGGCATCCGCGTCGTCGACGTGCCGTTGTTCATCGCCGCGCAATCGGCGGGTGCGTTGCTGGCGATGCTGGTTGCGAAAATGCTGTTGTCCGTGCGCAGCGTCAGTCGAAGCGTTTGAGGTAACCAGCGCCGCCCACATAGCGCATCTGTCGCTGGATCGCATTGCTGCGACGCTGCACGTAAGGCCCCGGGTGCGCTGCGTTGTAGCGCCTGGGGCTCGGGAGCACCGCCGCCAGTCGCGCGCACTCGGCGGGCGTCAACCGCGCCGCATCCTTGCCGAAGAAGCTGCGCGCCGCGGCCTGTGCACCGTAGATGCCGTCGCCGAACTCGGCGATGTTGGCGTACATCTCCAGGATGCGTCGCTTCGGCCACAGCGCCTCGATCAGCACCGTGTACCAGGCCTCGACACCCTTGCGCACCCAACTGCGCCCGCTCCACAGGAACAGGTTCTTGGCGACCTGCTGGCTGATGGTGCTGGCGCCGCGCAGCTTGCGGCCGCGGGCATTGTTGCGGCGCGCCTTCTCGATCGCCTTGAAGTCAAAACCATAGTGTTCGGCGAAGTTCTGGTCCTCGGCCGCCACCAGCGCCAGCGGCAGACTCGGTGCGATGTGGTCCAGGTCGCGCCAGTCGTACACGACCCCGAATTTCCAGTCGCCGCCGGACCACGCCGACAACTGACGTTCGGCCATGAAGGTCGAGAACGGCGGATCGACGAAGCGCAGCACCAGCACCTGCAGCACCGACAGCAGCACGAAGACCACCGGCAGCATCAGGATCCAGCGCAGCCAGCGACGGCGGCGGCGCGCGGTCGGCGGACTGAATGAAGATTGCGGCGTAGCTTGCACTGCTGGTTCCCGTCCCCATTGATCCCGCTTCATCAATCCATCGCGCGCGGACAGGCTGCCATTATCCGGTCCGTGCGCGATTTGCACGAGTCGACCATGTCCCAGACCAGCCACGACCGCGACACCTTGACCAGATTCCTGCTCGACGGAGCCGGCGTGCGCGGCGTGCACGTCAGTCTCGACGCCACCTGGCAGCAGATCCGCGGCCGCGCGGCCAGCAGCCATGAAGTCACCCCACTCGCAGCGATGGAGCTGCTGGGCGAAGCCGCCGCCGCGGCGGCGCTGTTCACCGGGCATGCCAAGCTCAACGGCCGCCTGTCCATCCAGTTGCGTGGCGACGGCCCCTTGCGGACCCTGTTCGCCGAGTGCACAGCCGCAGGCACCCTGCGCGGGATCGCCCAGATCGAGGAAGGCGCGGAAGTGACGCGTGACCTGCGCGCGCTCGGGCCGGACGCATTGCTGGCGATCACCATCGAGAACGCCGTGCTCGAAGGCCAGGAGCCGACGCGCTACCAGGGCATGGTCGCCCTGACATCCGACTCGCTCGCCGAAGCCTTCGAGGACTATTTCCGCCAATCCGAGCAGTTGCCGACCCGGCTGCTGCTGGCCAGCGATGGCGAGCGCGCGACCGGGCTGATGCTGCAGAAACTACCTGGCGACAGTGGCGATGAGGATGGCTGGAACCGGGCGAATGCCCTGTTCGACACCCTGACGACTCCGGAACTGCTGGCTTTGCCCGGCGCCTCGCTGTTGCATCGCCTGTTCCATCAGGAAGACGCCGGGGTTCTCGGCCAGCGCTCGTTGAGTTTCGGCTGTTCCTGCTCGCGCGAACGCGTTTCGGCGATGCTGCAATCGCTGGGCGAGGAAGAAGCCATGGCCGCAGCGGCCGAAGGTGTGGCGGAGATCCGTTGCGAATTCTGTGGCCAGCAGTACCATTTCGATGCCGACCAGATCGCGGGATTATTCCAGCGCCACGGCCTCGAAATGGAAGCACCCGACCGCCTGCAATAGCCTCTCCAGCCGGTCGGCGGGGATTGTTAAAGAAACATAAATCGGATACATTCGACGACGTTCGTAGGGGAACTTGCCCGTTCGTTTCGAGTCCATTGGCCGCCATGTCCGCTCGCCTGCTGCACTTGCCGCTTGCCCTGCTCCTCGCCCTTGGCGTGGTGTCGGGCGCGGCTGCGCAATCGGCCGGCCGCCATGGCGACCAGACGGTGCTTCCGGTCTGGAATGACACCAGCGGCAAGTTCGAAGCCTATCTGGTGCTCGAACCAACCGAAGACGCCGAAACCGGCGCCCGCCTGCGTTTTGGCAACAATTCGCTGGACACCACTTTCGGCCTGCAGGCTGGCGATTCGCTGGCGCTGCTGTGCAAGTTCAAGAACGGCGTTGGCAATGCGATCGGCAGCCTCGCCAACAACTGCCTGCTGGCGAGCCTGGGCGATGGCCTCGATGGCAACGCCGGCAGCCGGCGCCTGAGTGCTACCGCGGCGCTCAGCCGTGGCGGTGGCAAGCTCGGCGTGACCGCCGGCAGCGGTCGCGACACCCTGCCGCCGTGGCTGATGCCGGGCGTGGTGAACCAGAAGGTGGATGTTCGCGATCTGGGTGTGTTCGCCCAGAAAAACGTCGGCAGCCAGGGTTACGTCTCCATTGCCGGCACTGTCGCCAGGGCGCGACTGATTCCTGCCGCGCAGGCGCCCGCCCTCGCCGATCGCTGGAGCAGCAAGACCGTCTCAGTGGGCGGCGGCGTCGGCGCTTTCGGCGCGAGCTTCATCGGCCATGTGATCGATACCCCCGGGCAGCCGAAATTCCAGGCCTTGGGCCTTGGCCTGACCTGGCGCACCCCGTGGAGCGGCCAGCTCACCGTAGGTGCGGACAACGTCGTCACCCGCGGCAAGAATCCGTTCTCGACCAGCCGCGACGGCGATCCGGAAGAGGGCACCGTGCCCTACGTCCGCTACGAGCAGGACCTCTGAGGCAAGCCCTCAAACCCGCGTCCTGACGGGCTTTCGGCCGTTTGTTAACAACACTTTAATTTTTCTCCGAGGGGGGCTACTATCGGCCCC
>CBFGOU010000613.1:0-3515 GCA_965650445.1 uncultured Oxalobacteraceae bacterium
GTTGCCGGTGGCTTCGGCGATCAGCAGGTGGAACTGGCGGTCGGCGTCGACCGAGGTACGGCCCTGCCGCATGCTTTGCTGCATGGCGGCCAGGGCCTGGCCCAGCGCGGCCACCTGGGCATCGGTGCGGCGCGATGCCGCCAGCCAGGCGGCCTCCGCTTCCATGCTGATGCGCAGCTCCAGCATGGCCAGCACGTCGATCACGGTGACGATGCTGTCGCCATTGATGCCCAGCCCATGCTGCGCGCGCTCGATGACGAAGGTGCCGATGCCGTGCCGGGTCTGGACCCAGCGGCCGGCCTGCAGATGCGACAGCGCTTCGCGCACCACGGTGCGGCTGACGCCGTATTCATTCATGATGGCGGACTCGGTCGGCAGCTTGTCGCCGACCTTGAGCACGCCTTTTTCGATCGACGCGATGATGCGTTCAACCACCCCTTCGGCCAGGGTGCGGTACTTTTTGCGCGGCGGCGCAGACGTGGAGGAGGCGGCGGACGGGGTCATGCGGCCTATTATAGCGCGCTTTGTTGTTGTATGACATCCTATGACACGAAAAGTGCTATGATCGCCGCTCCTCCACCGAAAGACCTCCATGAAGTGCCGAGACCATTGCGGTGCGTGCTGCATCGCCCCTTCGATCACCAGCCCGATTCCTGGCATGCCTGATGGGAAACCTGCCGGCGACAGGTGCATTCAGCTCGGCGAAGACAATCGCTGCCTCATTTTCGGAAAACCGGAACGGCCGGCCTGCTGCGCAGGCTTGCAGCCGTCCGAAGAAATGTGCGGTTCGCGCCGGGAACACGCTATCGTCTGGCTGGAAAACCTGGAACGCGCAACCGCCCCAGCCTGATCTTTTGAGAAGTCAATTCGGCCAGAGCCGGCAATATGTTTGACTATTGGTCAGATTCACATTTTGACTGTAGAGAAAGCCGTTGTTAAATGTCGACTGGTATCCGCTTGCCGCGCAATTGGTGTGCACCCAATCGATACCTTGCGAAGCCACGGTCTCGGTGAGCGAATAGGGGACCTTGGCCGGATTACCGCTGCACAAATAAACAGTGCTGTTGGCGGTCAGGCTTTTTGCATAAGACGGCGGCACCACGAGTTTTTTCGGGTCGTAATCGGCAGCAAAAACGTTATCAATGGCGATGTCATATATTTGCCCATCGATTCCTGATGTTATTTCGATATGGGTATGCGTCAGAGGAATGCCTTTCAGCTTTCCACCGTTCTTGAAATTGGTCACCGCAGGATAGTCACTGTCTTGCGGAGTATTGACCGTCCCGTATTGAAAATACCCGCCATTCGCGGCGCACATCTGTTGGTAGGTCTGCAGGGAATTACTGGCGGCGCTCGAAGCAGCTCCCGCGCCCTGCGCCATCGCCCCGTGGGACAGGCCGATCAGCACGGCCAGCGGCAGCACCGCGATCCAGGGTGCGCGTCGTTGTGTCGCTTGCATGTTCATGTGAAAATCCCTTGTAAAATAATCCATAAAATATATCTGGAAATGCAACACTGTTTATCTTCTCATGATATACAGCAACATTGCGCTGACTGTTGCTAAATTCCCACAGTTAAAAAATCCATTCCCAATAATGGCGCCAGCCGATTTCCCGACCGTCGTTTTCATGGCCGGGCGATTGATTTGCGTATAACCTTCTGATAATGTTCCCAAACGAAATGAAGAATGTTTGAATAGGCCCGGCCTA
The DNA here is from genome assembly GCA_965650445.1 of uncultured Oxalobacteraceae bacterium. Lineage (GTDB taxonomy): Bacteria > Pseudomonadota > Gammaproteobacteria > Burkholderiales > Burkholderiaceae_D > Telluria_A. The sequence continues at coordinate 1,710 of CBFGOU010000613.1, forward strand.
TTTGCGCACGGGGGTTCGCTTGCCTATCGCATAGGCGCCACTTTCCATTTAATTGAATAAAAAGCCCTGAAACAGATGGCCCGGTTTTTTTATATGGCCATACCGCGCCCGGGCGCTCCAGCCAATTTATATCCTTAGCCGGTGCGTATTTCGCGCATGGTTCGCGCCGTCACGGCGGTGCGAATCACCGCGCTGCTTGCCCTGGACGGAAACCGCCGCGTTTTTCCGTCCAGAATATCCATGACCAATCGGCGCCCCGGTGCGCTTGTCAGAGAGAAGGGAATTTCCATGTATTTTGAGCTCGTTCGCGGCGCCCAGGCCGGTTTGCTCCAGCGCGCAGTGTTTGGACAAATCGCCACGCTCACTTTGCGTCACCACGATCATGCCAGCGAGCAAGCCGTGCTCGACATCGTCCGCACGCTCGCTGCGCGGGCGCAGGCATCCCCAGTGCCCAGCGGCCTGGTGGCGGCCTTCGCCCCCGCGTTGTGGGGCGCCTGGCAAGGACGCGAGATTCCCGTCTCGCGCAAGGTGCTGGACGAGTCGCCGAAGCTGCGCGACAGCGGCGGCGATGTCCTGCTGTACCTCAAGAGCGACGATCCGGCCACGGCGGCCGAACTGATGGACAGCGTGCGTCCCGCCCTCGAGGCGCTGGCCGCGCAGCTGGACATCCAGCCCCTGGGCAAGCGCCCCGACGGAAAAATCATGGCTGGCCGCTATCTGGATGGCATCACCAACCCGAACGACCCGATCGGCCTGGCGGCCGACATTTTGCTCGATGGCGAATATCGCGGCGCCTGCTATGGCTTCACCCAGAAATTCCTGTTCGACTGGAACAGCATCGGCACCATGTTGCCCGACGCGCAAGACGCGATGATCGGCCGCAACCCGGAAGGCATGGCCTTGCCGCACGGCGACGTGAACGCCCACATCCGCCGCGTGCATGTGTTGGACGAGAACGGCGACAACCTGAAACTGCTGCGCCAGGCGCTGCCGTTCGGCGCCGTGGACGGCAGCGCCGCGCGCGAAAAGGGATTGATGTTCGTCGGCTTTTGCAACGACCAAGCCCGCTTCGAAAAAATCATCCAGCACATGATGGGGCCGGACAAGAACCGCCCGGCGGACCGGTTGATGAGCGTGGTGCAGGGCGTGGCCGGCTCGTACTGGTACGTCCCGTGCGCGGCCGAACTGCGGGTCGCCGGCGCGCGCGACCAGGACGTCACCGAAGACCAGCACTGGCAGGTGCGCAGCGCCAACGGCTATATGTTCTACAACGGCACCGACTACCTCCACCAGATGGCCGCCGGACGCTATGTGGCCGGCGATCCCCCCAGCGCGCGCCTGCTGTACCTGGCGGAACGGACCTTCTCGCATTGGAACGATGGCTGGCTGAAACGCAAACCATTCCCGCGCCTGCCCCACCTCAATCAATTGCTGGATGCCGATGAAAAACATCTGCTGACATCCAGCGTGGCCTTGCGCAAGGGCATGGCGAACAAAAAGACCCTGGCCGGCCTGCTTTCCAGCCCGGACTCGTCCATCGCGCGCCACAACGACCTGCTGCGGATCGACCCGAAGGAATTGATTGTCGGCGTGATTCCCGACTTCACGCTGGGACGAGGCAAGGAAGTGGTACCTTACCTGGACGAGGAAGAAACCGTCGCCGCCTGGCTCAAGGCCCAGTTGAATGAATGGTCGGCGATGGGGCACGTGGTGCCCGACCTGGCGCTGGTGGTGCGCGAAGGCCTGGGCAAGCTGCTGGACCAGCTGAACGCCAGCCGCACGCAGAGCGCGCAGTCCGGCGCCGCC
>CBFGOU010000614.1:0-3505 GCA_965650445.1 uncultured Oxalobacteraceae bacterium
GGCGCCGCTTGCCGGCGACATTCATTACCACCTGGCACAGGTCCTGGCGCGCAGCGGCGACCGCAGCGGCGCCCGGCGCGAACTCGAACGGCTGATTGCCGCGCCGGGCGACGACGCCCGGCGCGCCCTGGCCCGTACCCTGCTGGCGACCCTGTAGGCGGCGCGGCCGCCATCAACCGTGCCACCCGGGCTGGTAGCGACCCGGTGCGATCACTCCCAGCGGATCGAGCGCTTGCTTGATCCGCGCCACTGTTTTCCAGTACACGTCACCATGCGGGTCCAGCGCTCCCATCGACTGGTTTCCCACCCGATACGGGATGTAACCGGCACGCATGACCCGCTCGAACACCTGCTCATAGCACAGCCGTGCCCGTTCCGCCTCGGCAGCATCGTCCTTGTCGTAGGCGATCGTGATCACGCCGCCGAGCGCCCGTTCGTTGATCATGCTGAACGTGACAAACAGATCGAAGCCGTATTGCTGGAACAAGGGCTGCACCAGCGCATGCAACTCCAGCGCATCGGCCCCGCGCATGGGCAGCACTGGCGACACCCATAGCATGCCGCAATTGTCCGCGGCCGGATGGGCGCGCTGGGGGAAGCCGATCGGCAAGCCGCCACGGCGCCGCCAGTAGGCACCCGCCAGGAAGCGCCCGTCTGGCCTACCCTGATTCATCGCAAACAGCGCCTTGCCCAATGCCACCTGAGCGCGCAGGCGCTGGCCGCGGCGGCCCAACAGCGCCGCCATCAGCGCGCCGGCCCGCAGCGAGCGTTCGCTCAGAAAGCGCACCTTGGCATTGGTGGCGCGCAAGGCAAGACGAAGGGCCTGGCGCGCAACCGCGACCTGGGCCGTGCTGCCGTACAGCGCTCCCGAGACCACCCACGCGCCGATACCCGCGCGCGCGCGCAGGTCGCCCCTGACATCGTCGGGCAAGCGCGATTGACCACCGGCACGCTCGCGCGGGAACACACTGCCGCCGGAAATCACGCGCAAGTCGTTGCCGATGTGGACAACGCTGCGTAGCGTGCCATCCAGGCGCAGCGGGCGCAAGGCGTCGATCACCGCGGCCAGATCGGCGTGCCGCGGCACCGTGCACAGGAAGTGGTTGATGCAGGCGGCCTGGGGCATGAGCCAGATGCCCACCCGCGTTGCGATGCCGAAATTCGATTGGGTGAACAAACCATCCAGGAATGGCCCCACACCGTACGGAAACACGTAGGTTGCCCGGGCATTCGGATAGTGGCCAAACCCGCTCGACAGCAGCTCGCCGTTGGCCAGCACCACCTGCAGCCCCGAGATATGTTGCAGACGGTTGCCATACGGCGAATGGCCAAAGCCACGTTCCAGGATATTGCCCATGAAGCTGGTGTCCGGCCCCGCGCCCGTGCAGTCTATCCAGAAGGGCAAGTTATGCTCGCGCAGATAGCTTGCCAGCTGCTGCTGGGTGACACCCGGCTCGATGACCGCGTAGGCCAGTTCCCGGTCGACCGCCAGGATCCGGTTCATCCGGCCCAGGTCGACGATCACCTGGCCGCTGCCGACCGCGCAGGCGTCGCCATAGCCCCAGTTACGCCCCGTACTGACCGGATAGAGCGCAAGCTGATGGCGTGCCGCCAGCTTGACCAGGGCCACGACTTCGGACTGGCATGCCGGCGCCACCACCGCCAGCGGCACGGTCGCGCGTGCCGCCGTGCTGGCCGCGTAGCGCGCGCAGGTCACGCTGTCGTAATGCACATGCGCGCTGCCGACCACCGCCTGAAGTTCGCCGAGCACCGCCGTTTCCTCGCTGATAGTGCCATCCATGACGTCCTCCGTATCGTCTAGTCGCGGCCGGCCACGAGGCGCGCCGTGATGCCGGCTTCATCCCAGGCCGGGAAGAAATACGGATAGAAGGAGCGTTCCTCGCCATGCTGCTCCATTAACCCGCCCCAGCGCCGGATCTGCTCGCCCATGTGCGACAGCGGCAGACGCAGCAGTACCGCCGGGGCGCCGACCCGCGGACAGGCGCGCTCCCCGCCGAAATCGGCAAATCCGAGCATGCGTTTGTAAAACTGGACGTGGCGCGGATTGACCTCGATCACATAGTCGGTATAGCCGTGGACACGGTGCGAATACAGATAGGAAATATGAATCAATGCGGCAAACACCCGCTTGGTGACGCCCTTGTCGATGGCCAGGCGGGACGGTTCGCACAAGCGGCGCCCGCAGGCGCGCAACTGGTCAAGTTTGTCGGGAAAATTGTCATCGGCCGGCAAGCCGTGCGCATCGTCCAGGCACAGGCTCATGGTGCCCACCACCACGCCGCCCGTTTCGGCGTACAGCGTGATCTTGTTGGCCGGTTGCGGTTCGCTCGGATCGAAGGCATAGCCGCGCCAACCGTACATCTTGCGTATCAGCAGGCTGGCCGCCTCGCGCCGTCCTGATGACGTCGCCAAACGAATGTGGAATACCTGAATGTCCAGCGGATGGCTGGGGGGTGTCGCGAGCCCGCGTTCGCCGATGCACAGCTCGCGCGGTTGGATGGGCAATTCAAACGTGGCAATGGGAAGCTCGTCTTGCAGCATGGTGTCGTCCTTAGTGATGGAACGTCCGTACCGCCCATCGGCACGAACGAATTGTTGTGCATGTCAGACAGGGCCATCCGTAGTGAAGTTCCGGTATGGACGCGTTCGCTATTGCGCTAGGACAAACGCCGCGTCGGATATTTTTCCAGCGCCATGCCGCCATCCGTCGCCAGCCCGCACCGATGGGATCAAGTAATTGATTTCATGAGGAAAATCGACCTGGCACGCAAGCTGCGTAGTGGTGTGCATGGCGCTTTTCGACGCCAACGATTTTCCGTCTACCGTCCCCACAGGAGAACCACCCATGAATCCAGCAATGAACCCAGTGCGAAAATCCTTAGCCATGTCGGCCGCGCTTGTCGGCCTGTGTGTCGGCAGCGTTGGCACCGCCCGCGCCGATGCTTTCGCCCAAGCCATTCTGACGATCGACAACTTCCGTCTCCTGCATTCGAACACCGTTGCATACAGCACCGCCGATTTCAGTTCCCTGGCCGGGATGAACGTGGCCGGCGCGTCGGCCAGCCTGGGCGGCGTGGCAGTGACGGCACCGACGCAAAACATCAGCATCTTCAGCGGCCTCACTCCGGACATCGCGCACCAGTTTGTCGGCCTGCCCACCCCGCCGCGCCTGGAAAACGACTTCAACGCCTTTCCCAACCCCGCCCCGGTGCCGGGCACCTTCGGCTACGCCGACCAGTACATGACTGGCACCGCAATCGACAAACTGGATGGCAATGGCGCACGGGCCTTGACTCAAAGCCGCGCCGACGCTGCCTTGCAATCGGACGGCTCGGCAGCGGGCTCCTCCAACGTCGGCACCATGACCAGCTTCATGTTTATGCTCAGCAGCGCCGACACCATGACCTTCGCCTTCGATGCCACCCCGTTGTTGCCTCAATTCAATAAATTTCTTGCTTGGCTGACCTTTTTCAACAATGTAATG
>CBFGOU010000615.1:0-3498 GCA_965650445.1 uncultured Oxalobacteraceae bacterium
CCTGACCTTTACGCTGGGCGGCGAAACCTTTGCCATCGCCATCCTGGGGGTGAAGGAAATCATCGAGTACACCTCCCTGACCGATGTGCCGATGATGTCGGACTGTATCCGCGGGGTGATCAACCTGCGCGGTTCGGTGGTGACGGTGATGGACCTGTCGGTGCGTTTCAACCGTCCCAGCACGCCGGTGACCAAGCGCACCTGCATCGTCATCGTCGAGATCGAGGATGAAGGCGAGCGCCAGGTGATCGGCGTGGTGGTCGACGCGGTCAACGCGGTGCTGGAAATCGCCGACAGCGATATCGAGCCGCCGCCGGCTTTCGGCGCCCACATCCGCAACGACTTCATCGCCGGCATGGGCAAGATCAATGGACGTTTCGTGATCCTGCTGGCGATCGGCCAGGTGTTTTCCGGACTGGGCCAGGCCGAGGCGGCACTGGCGCTGGCCGAACAATAGGAGCTACCAATGCACGCCACCGATCAGCGCCCGGCAATCAGCCAGGCCGAATTCGCGCAATTCCAGCGCTTCATCTTCGATGCCGCCGGGATTACCATGTCGGACGCCAAGAAGGCGCTGGTGGGCGGCCGCCTGGCCAAGCGCGTGGCGCATTTCGGCGTGGCCAGCTACGCCGACTACTTCCGGGTGCTGCAGGGCGGCAGCGCACCGGAGGAAGTGCAGGTGGCGATCGATCTGCTGACGACCAACGAAACCTATTTTTTCCGCGAACCCAAGCATTTCGAACTGCTGCGCGAGCGGGCCATGGCGGCGCGCGCCGCCGGCAAGCCCTTGCGGGTGTGGAGCGCGGCCTGTTCCAGCGGCGAGGAGTGCTACAGCATCGCCATGGTGCTGGCCGACTGCATGGGCGCCACCGGCGCGTGGGAGATCGTCGGTTCGGACATCTGCACCAAGGTGCTGCACCAGGCCCAGCGCGGGCACTACCGGATGGAGCGCGCGCGCCACATCCCGCCGGAGTACCTGAAGAAGTACTGTCTCAAGGGCGGCGGGGCGCAGGAGGGCACGCTGCTGGTCGATTCCAGCCTGCGCCGCCGCGTGCAGTTCGGCCAGGTCAACCTGAACACGGCGCTGCCGCAGCTGGGCCAGTTCGATCTGATCTTCCTGCGCAACGTGATGATCTACTTCAGCGGCCCGACCAAGCGCGCCGTGGTCGAGCGGCTGGCCGGCGCCCTCAAGCCGGACGGGCGGCTGATCATCGGCCATTCCGAAACGCTCAACGAAGTCACCGATGCGGTCGTGGCGCTGGTGCCGTCGGTGTATCGTCTCGCCTGAGCATGGAAAGCGCCGACCTGATCGACGTATTCCTGCAGCCCGGCGACTACTTCGTCGGGGATGCAGGTTTTCGGGTGCGTACCCTGCTGGGCTCGTGCGTGTCGATCACCTTGTGGAATGCGCGCCGGCGGGTGGGCGCCATGTCGCACTTCCTGCTGCCGGCGCGCACGGAGGGCACCGAGCCGGACGGCCGATACGGCGACGATGCCTTGAGCATGATGCTGGCGGAGCTGGGGGAACTGGGTGTGCGCCCCGGCGATTGCGAAGCCAAGATATTCGGCGGCGGCGACATGTTCCCGGGCCAGGCAAGACGCGGCCCCAGCGTGGGCGAGAAGAACGGCGCGGCCGCGCGCGCACTGCTCGCCGCGCATGGGATCGTGGTCGTGTCGGAAAGCCTGTTCGGGCGCGGCCATCGCCAGATCCTGTTCGAGATCGCCAGCGGCGACGTGTGGGCGCGCCAGGTTGAAAAGCGATAGGAGAACGGGATGAAGCGGATCAAGGTATTGGTCGTCGACGATTCGGCGGTGGTGCGCCAGGTGGTAGCGGGCGTGCTCGGCGCCGACGCGCGCATCGAAGTGACCGGCGCCGTCGCCAACCCGATCCTGGCGATCGAGCATATGAAGCGCAACTGGCCGCAGGTGGTGGTGCTCGATATCGAAATGCCGCACATGGACGGCCTGACCTTCCTGCGCAAGATCATGGCCGAACGGCCCACCGCCGTGATCATCTGCTCGACCCTGACCGAGGCCGGCGCGCGCATTACGCTCGACGCGCTGGCCTCGGGCGCCGTGGCGACCATCCAGAAACCCAAGCTGGGCCTGAAGTCCTTCCTGACCGAGGCGTCGGATGACCTGATCAGCGCCGTGCTGGCCGCCGCGCGCGCCAATCTGCAGGTACTGGCGCGCCGCCCGCTGGCGGCACCGTCCGAGAAGCTCAGCGCCGACGCCGTGCTCACTGCAGGTGGGGCGGCACCGGCCATGCCGACCGACCATATCGTGGCGATCGGCGCTTCCACCGGCGGCACCCAGGCGCTGGAAGCGGTGCTGAGCGCGCTGCCGCGCCACGCGCCCGGCATGGTGGTAGTGCAGCACATGCCGGAAAAATTTACCGCGGCGTTTGCCGAACGGCTCGACAGCGTCAGCCGGGTGCGGGTGATGGAAGCGCGTGCCAACATGCCTGTGCTGCCCGGCCAGGTGCTGATCGCACCGGGCGGCAAGCACCTGCTGCTGCGCCGCCAGGGCGAGCGCTATCTGGTCGACGTGATCGATGGCCCGCTGGTGAACCGTCACCGGCCCTCGGTGGATGTGCTGTTCCGCTCGGCGGCCAAGTGCGCCGGCGCCAATGCGCTGGGGGTGATCATGACCGGCATGGGCGACGACGGCGCGGCCGGCATGGCCGAGATGCGGGCGGCGGGCGCGCGCACGCTGGCTCAGGACGAGGCCAGCTGCGTGGTGTACGGCATGCCCAAGGAAGCGGTGCGGCGCGGCGGCGTCGAGCGCAGCGTGCCGCTCGATGCCATCGCGCGCGAGATCATGCGCGCCTGACCGGGGTCCGAGGTTCTCCTAAAGCTTGCTCAGCCGGTAGACAATTCTTCGATGTCGCGAAAACGCAGCGGAAACCGGAAGTGTTGGGAGTTCGCGACCCTGCTGGTTTTTAAAATTTGTCGAGCCACGCTAAGTTGACCGTACCCGACCGTGTAATGGTTTACAATCTAGCCGACAAGACAATACCAGCCGCGCGGGAGAGGAGACCCGAGTTCCCGACGCGCCACTCACGGTACCAGCGCCGGCGCCACCGGCCAACGACAACGAAACGCCGCATGCACATACGGATCCTCGGGCTTGGACCACGCATCCACCTGCTTTCATTTTTCGATTTCCAGCGCGCTGTGGCGTCCGGCGAAGTCGAGCCGGGGGAGAACCGTCATTGGGACGATTGGTCGGCCCGCAGTTTTTTTCGCCAGCACTTTTGCGGCTCACATGAGATCGGCGCCTTGCGCCAGGCGTTGGCGCCCGACCTGTGCGAGCTGACCCGCTTGAGCGATGAAGACGTCCTCGACACCGCCGCGCGCCGCCTGCGCGAGGGCATCTGGCGTGTCGGTTACGAGCGCGTCCGCCCCGCCAATACTGGTGGCGGCGCGCCTGCCCAGGCGTCAGCGGGCCCACCGGCACTGGCGCGGCGCTCGGTCGAAGCGCCGGTCCCCCGGCGCC
>CBFGOU010000616.1:0-3497 GCA_965650445.1 uncultured Oxalobacteraceae bacterium
GGGCATCTTGCTCGATACCTTCGTGGACGCCTATGGCGGGGCAGGAAAGGTTTTCGATTGGTCCGTCATTCCAAAAGATCTCGCGCCTCGGGCCGTTTTAAGTGGTGGCTTGAGCGTACCCGGCGCGACTGACGCGGTGCTGCGCGTACGTCCCTATGCCGTCGACATCAGCAGTGGTGTCGAACAGGGCAAGGGCATCAAGGACGCCGCCCTGATCCGCGCCTTCATCGGCGCGGTCGCGGCCGCCGATACCATCATAGAAAGCGAGCTACACCATGACCCAAGCACCTGAGCGGGGCGCTGCCGCCCCCTTGTTCCAGACCACCGATTACCAGTTTCCCGACGCCAGCGGCCATTTCGGCCCCTACGGCGGCTCGTTTGTAGCCGAAACCCTGAGCCACGCCCTGGCCGAGCTGCGCGAAGCCTACGACCGCTACAGCCACGACCAGGCATTCCTCGACGAATTCCGTTACGAGCTCAAGCATTTCGTCGGCCGCCCCTCGCCGATCTACCACGCCAAGCGCTGGTCCGCCCAGATGGGCGGCGCGCAAATCTTTTTCAAGCGCGAAGACTTGAACCACACCGGCGCGCACAAGATCAACAATGTGATCGGGCAAGCGCTGCTGGCGCGCCGCATGGGCAAGCCGCGCATTATCGCCGAGACCGGCGCCGGCCAGCATGGCGTGGCCACCGCCACCATCTGCGCCCGCTTCGGCCTGGAGTGCGTGATCTACATGGGCAGCGAGGACGTCAAGCGCCAGGCCCAGAACGTGTACCGCATGAAATTGCTGGGCGCGACCGTGGTTCCGGTCGAGTCCGGTTCCAAGACGCTCAAGGATGCGCTCAACGAAGCCATGCGCGACTGGGTGACGAATATCGAGAACACCTTCTACATTATCGGCACGGTGGCAGGTCCCCATCCGTATCCGATGATGGTGCGCGATTTCCAGTCGGTGATCGGTGAAGAATGCCTGGAGCAAATGCCGGAAATGACCGGCCGCCAGCCCGATTACGTACTGGCCTGCATCGGCGGCGGCTCGAATGCCATGGGCATTTTCTATCCCTACATCGATCACAAGCAAGTGCAGCTGATCGGCGTGGAAGCGGCGGGCGAGGGCATCGATTCCGGCAAGCATGCCGCGTCGCTGACGGCCGGCATTCCCGGCGTGTTGCACGGCAACCGCACCTATCTGCTGCAGGACGCCAATGGCCAGATCATCGAAACCCACTCGGTCTCGGCCGGCCTGGACTATCCTGGCGTGGGGCCGGAGCATGCCTGGCTGAAGGATTCCTCGCGCGCGCAATACGTGTCGGTGACGGACGAGGAGGCGCTGGCGGCCTTCCATGATTGCTGCCATATCGAGGGCATCATTCCGGCGCTGGAATCGTCGCACGCGCTGGCGTACGGCGCCAAGCTGGCCGCCACCTTGCCGAAAGATAAGCTGGTGCTGGTCAACCTGTCCGGCCGCGGCGACAAGGACATGCACACGGTGGCCGAGCGCATGGGCTTGAACTTCAGCTAAGCCCCATCCCACCCATACTGATAAGAATCCCATGTCCAGAATTGCACCCACCTTTGCCGCCTTGAAAGCGGCCAATAAAACCGGTCTCGTCACCTTCATCACCGCCGGCGACCCCGGTCCTGAAATGACGGTTCCCCTGATGCACGCCATGGTTGCCGGCGGCGCCAACGTCCTGGAACTGGGCGTGCCCTTTTCCGATCCGATGGCCGAAGGCCCGGTCATCCAGCGCGCCTGCGAGCGTGCCCTGAAGTTCAACATCGGCTTGCCGGACGTATTCAATTACGTGCGCGAATTCCGCAAGACCGACCAGAACACGCCGGTCGTGCTGATGGGCTACGCCAACCCGATCGAACGCATCGGTCCGGACGCCTTCATCGCCGCGGCCAAGGATGCCGGCGCCGATGGTGCCATCGTGGTCGACTACCCGCCGGAAGAGTGCGAGCAGTTCGCCCAGGCCATGCGCGCCAACGACCTCGACCTGATCTTCCTGCTGGCGCCCACCTCGACACCGGAGCGGATTGCCCAGGTGGCGCGGGTCGGCAGCGGCTTCAGCTATTACGTGTCGCTCAAGGGCGTCACCGGCGCCGGCCACATCGATACCGTCGACGTGGCGCGCCGCCTGGCCGCCATCCGCGAGCACGTCAAGCTGCCGGTCGGCGTCGGCTTCGGCATCCGCGACGCCGCCACCGCCAAGGCCGTGGCCGAAGTGGCCGATGCGGTGGTGATCGGCAGCCGCATCATCCAGGAACTGGAGAACACCCCCAAGGAGCGGGCGGTCGCGGCGGTACAGGCCTTCGTCACGGGAATTCGTAGCGCGCTCGATAGCTAAAGGTCAAGGATTGACGCAAACACAGGGGCCAGATTGGCCCATGTTTGCGTTTTATCAAACTTATTTTTAATGCCATGGTTCCTGGGCCGGATTGTTTGGTAAATTATTCAAGGTTTCTTCCACTTAATCTTATTACCAGGCTCATCCATGAAAAAACAAATCATCAACGTCGCGCCGCTGCAGGCAGCGAAAGTGGCGGCCGTACTGTATCTGGTCATCTCGATTCCCTTCGTGCTGATCTTTGGGTTGATCGGCATGAGCGCCATGCGCGGGAGCGGCATACCGGGCCTGTCCGTCACGGCCCTGATTTTCGTGCCCATCCTGTACGCCGTCTTTGGCGGCCTGTTCACCCTGATCGGCGCCTGGGTCTACAACCTGGTTGCGGGCATGACCGGGGGCTTTGAAATCACCACGCGGGAAGCTTGATCTCCTTGTTCGAGCCAGGGAACTAATTGTTGGGGGGGGCGCTCAAAGTATCAGGCGCCCCTCTTGAAAGCATTATCAAAACAGCAAGTTAGACCCCTTAATGTTCGACAAGCACGGTCTTAGCGGCTAAACTACCGCCACTTAAGATTGCTGCAGAAGGAGAATGTATGAGTTGGTTAGAAAAGCTGCTGCCCCCGCGAATCCAGCGTTCCGACGCCGCCGCCCGCAAGACCATGCCGGAAGGCCTCTGGGTCAAGTGCCCATCGTGCGAAGCAGTGCTGTATCGCACCGACCTCGAATCCAATCTCCACGTTTGCCCCAAATGCAGCCATCACATGCGCATCCGCGCCCGTGAACGGCTCGACGCGCTGCTCGACGAAGGCGGCCGCTACGACATCGGCCAGGAAGTCCTGCCGGTCGACACGCTCAAATTCAAAGACGCCAAGAAATACCCTGACCGCCTTAAGTCGGCCATGGAAGCCACCGGCGAAACCGATGCCATCATCGTCACCGGCGGCGCCATCATGAGCGTGCCGGTGGTGGTGGCCTGCTTCGAATTCGAATTCATGGGCGGCTCCATGGGTTCCGTGGTGGGCGAGCGCTTCGCCCGCGGCGCCCAGATCGCCCTGGAACAAAAAGTACCGTTCATCTGCATTACCGCCACCGGCGGCGCGCGCATGCAGGAAGGCTTGCTGTCGCTGATGCAGATGGCCAAGACC
>CBFGOU010000617.1:0-3494 GCA_965650445.1 uncultured Oxalobacteraceae bacterium
ACCTGATCTTCGTGGTGAACTGCAACCTGCAGCGCCTGGACGGCCCGGTGCGCGGCAACGGCAAGATCATCCAGGAACTGGAAGGCGTGTTCCGTGGCGGCGGCTGGAATGTCATCAAGCTGCTGTGGGGCGGTTACTGGGATGCCCTGCTGGCCAAGGACACCAATGGCGTCCTGAAGAAGCTGATGATGGAAACCGTCGACGGCGAATACCAGAACTGCAAGGCCTTCGGCGGCGCGTATACCCGCGAGCATTTCTTCGGCAAGTACCCGGAAACCGCTGCGATGGTGGCCGGTCTTTCCGACGACGACATCTGGCGCCTGAACCGTGGCGGCCACGACCCGCACAAGGTGTACGCCGCCTACCACCAGGCCGTGAACACCAAGGGCATGCCGACCGTGATCCTGGCCAAGACCGTGAAGGGTTACGGCATGGGCAGCGCCGGTGAGGCACTGAACCCGACCCACCAGACCAAGAAGCTGGACGACGAAGCGGTGCGCCACTTCCGCGACCGCTTCAACATTCCGGTGACCGACGCGCAGCTGGCCGACGGCCAGGTGCCGTTCTACCACCCGGGCCCGGATTCGCCGGAAGTGCAGTACCTGCAGGAGCGCCGTGCCGCGCTGGGTGGTTACCTGCCGCAGCGCCGCCGCAAGGCCGAAAAGAGCTTCGTTGCTCCGAAGCTGGAAAGCTACGAGCGCCTGCTGAAGAGCAGCGGCGAGCGCAGCTACTCCACCACCATGGCCTTCGTGCAGAGCCTGAACATCACCCTGCGCGACAAGGAACTGGGCCCGCACATCGTGCCGATCGTGGCCGACGAAGCCCGTACCTTCGGCATGGAAGGCCTGTTCCGCCAGATCGGCATCTACGCGCCGTTCGGCCAGAAGTACAAGCCGGTCGATGCGGACCAGCTGATGTTCTACCGCGAAGACCAGAGCGGCCAGGTGCTGCAGCAGGGCATCAGCGAGCCGGGCGCGATCAGCTCGTGGATGGCCGCCGGTACCAGCTACTCGGTCAGCAACGTGCCGATGCTGCCGTTCTACATCTACTACAGCATGTTCGGCTTCCAGCGCGTGGGCGACATCGCCTGGCAGGCCGCCGACATGCGTACCCGCGGCTTCCTGCTGGGTGGCACCGCCGGCCGCACCACGCTGAACGGTGAAGGCCTGCAGCACGAGGATGGCTTCAGCCATCTGGTGGCCGGTGGCATCCCGAACGTGCGCAGCTACGACCCGACCTTCGGCTTCGAAGTGACGGTGATCCTGCAGCACGGCACCAAGCGCATGATGGAAGACCAGGTGGACGAGTATTACTACGTCACCCTGATGAACGAGAACTACACCCACCCGGAAATGCCGGAAGGCGCGGCCGAAGGCATCGTCAAGGGCATGTACCTGCTGACCGACGCCGGCAAGCCGAAGAAGGGCGAGCTGCGCGTGCAGCTGCTGGGTTCGGGCACCATCCTGCGCGAAGCCATTGCTGCCGCCGAGCTGCTGGACAAGGACTTCGGCGTGACCGCCGATATCTGGAGCTGCCCGAGCTTCAACGAACTGCGTCGCGATGGTTTCGACGTGGAACGTGCCAACCGCCTGCATCCGGAAGGTGAGCAGCGCAAGGCCTACGTGACCCAGCTGCTGGAAGGCCGCCAGGGCCCGGCCATTGCCGCCACCGACTATGTGCGTGCGTATGCGGACCAGATCCGCGCGTTCGTGCCGATGTCTTATACGGTGCTGGGTACCGATGGGTTTGGTCGCTCGGATACGCGTGCGAACCTGCGTCGGTTCTTCGAGGTTGACCGGTACTACATCGCGCATGCCGCGATTGCGGCGCTGGCGAAGGAAGGGAAGATGACCGCGAAGGATGTGGCCCGGGCGATCAAGCAGTACAAGATTGATCCGGAGAAGGCTAATCCTGTTGGGGTTTGATGTCTGTGGAAACTTGAGGAGCGTGAGCCGGGATCAACCTGACTCACGCTCCCCGTTCAGCCTCGATGTTGCAGATTTTGCCGAAACTGCTGGCGAGTCTTGGCGATGGTATGGTAGGACTGGATGCGCGGCCGGTATTGGCGTGCAGTGATGAGCCTGCCTGATGCGCACATGTAAAGGAGGGTATGGAAGTGGCCACTATTCCGTTTACAAAAAAATGGCTTGATAATCTCGAACTAGACGCAAAATCTGGAGAGAGGATAAAGGCAACATCGCAGTCCTTTACTGGGCGTATAAAGGTCGACTCTGAGCACGTGTACTTGACTCCCGAGGAGCAGGAAAAAATTCTTCGCGAGCTTATTTCAAAAATTGAAAGAAAGTCGAGGTGAGAGTGTGAATCCAGGGGGCGCACTCTATCTTCTTCCTATTTTGATATGTGGTTATTTGTCAGGGATGCTTTTTTGGCCGACGAGATTTTTTCTCATTAGGCTGGATGGTCAAAGACTATTCTTGGCGTGTGCTGGGATAGGTATTTTCTGGGTGTCCGCGCTATTCATCGCGGCGCACTTCGCTAAAGTTCAAGGCGCGCCTTGGATTGATCCGGTCGCGAAGTTTATTCATGAGGCAATGGACTTCCCTCACGCTGCGAAGTTGGTAATTTGCGTTGGGCTTTCGGCCGTAGTTCCGGTCTTGCTGAATTTTATTTTCTGGTTCGTGACGGGTGTTTTTGGTGCTTTCTGGAATAGGATTGATAAAGCCTCCGAGCTGATTAACCGGATAGCCGTGCGGCGTTATGGTGGGCCGCTGGCAAGAATGCTTACTCGCGCGGCAGACGAGCAAATTCCTGTGATGGTGGTCCTCGATTCCCGGAAGGTGTACTGCGGTTATGTGCTGGAAATCGGTCCTGATGTAGATAGCGACGGTTATATCGGAATCCTTCCAGTGAAATCATTTACGCGCGAGAAGGATTCTTTGATTTTCTCCAATGAGCTCGCCTACCACGCGGTAGAGGTGTCTCTGGTTGAGTCCGCCGTAGCGGCTGAGGAGAAGTCATTAAGAAGGCGTCTTTGGGCTTCCGGGATATATTTCCGATTTCTCAAGGATTGTCCCCGTTTCGCTGCTCTCCTCCGTCGTTGTGGCGTTGATCTTGCCACTGCTAAAGAAATACGTAAGAAGCTTAGGCCAATTTTCTCATCTCTTCGTCATCGCAGACGAACGCTGGAGAGGATTGGCCTTGAAAAAAAGATTGTTCGGCGTGATTGGACGAAGTTGATACCTGTCGGCTCTATTGAGACTGTTTCTTTCTACGAAGAGTCAGCCGCAAAGAAATGGTTTGCGTCTCAATCGCCTGCCTCCGCCATCAAGAATCAAGAGGCCGCCAATGAAGGGGATAGGCATAAAGCTAATGAATGATGCTTTTATCTCAAGGCGACACTCGTACTTTAGTGTTGATGACGCAGGTCAGAAATTGAATATTTTTAATGAAATTCATGGCGTAATGCTTGGGCTGGCTCCGACGTCCCCCCGAGATTGAGTAGCGAAGCGGTTTGGAGTCCAATCCTCAATGAG
>CBFGOU010000618.1:0-3494 GCA_965650445.1 uncultured Oxalobacteraceae bacterium
ATGTTGCCGGTTGAACTGGTCACATTGCCGTTGTTGACCACCGAACCGCCCGTCACCGAAATGGCGCCGCTGGTCGATGCCACGCTGCCGGTTTGAGCGATGGTCAGCACGCCGGCATTGCCCGCTTCCAGGGTGATCGTGCCGGCGCCGCTGGTGACCGTGCCGTTGATGGTCAGCGGGCTGTGGGTGACCAGTTTGACCTGGCCGCTTCCCTGCGCGAGCACGGTGTCGCCGCCGAGCAGGGTCATGCCGCCGGTGTTGGACACGCTGATATCGCCCTGGTTGCCGGTGCCGGTCTGATAGATACCGGCCAGATTGAGCGTGCCGGTGTTCTCGATCACCACCGGGGTGCTGCCGCCGCCATTGTCGTTGGTCGCCTTGATCAGGCTGGTCGCCGTGTAAAACGGCGTGGCGGTCGAGCCGATGCTGCCTTTGGCCTCGAACGTGACCGAGGGGGCCGTGACGGTACCGGACGCGCCCGCGCCTTTGATGGTCGGCGCGGCCAGCGTGACATTGCCCGCCGTGGTCAGGGGACCGTTGAAGTCGATGTAGGCGTCGGCGCTGCCCAGCCACAGCATGGTGCCGGCCAGCGGGGTGGACGTCAGATCGAGGCCGGCGACGGTCACGGCGGCGGTGCCGCCGATCCCCAGCTGGCCGGTCGTGATCCTGCTCAGTTCGATGCCGTCCAGGCCCAGCCCGTTGGCGCTGTCGGTGGCGCCAGCGCCGAGGGTGACCGTGGCCGTATTGGAGTGCGGTGCGATCTTGACCATGCCGGTACTGCCGCTGGTGGTGGTGCTGACGCCGCCGTCGAGCTGGATGTTATCCGAGGCCAGCGTGATGCTGTCGGCAGCCAGCGATCCGCTGCTGCCGACCGCGATATTGCCGCCATTGGCAAGATAGCGGCGCAAGGTCAGGCTGGAGCCGGCGCCCATGTTCAGCTGGGCATTGATCGCAATGCTGCCCTGGGTCTCGATTTTGAGCGTATTGATCTGGGCGGGCGCCAGCGACAGCTGGGACAGCACCGACACATCGCCCATGGTGGTCTGATCGCCCAGGCTGAGGCTGCCGGCGTGGATGCGCGCCAGGTCGGCCGGCAGCAGGTTCAGCGCGCTGCCGGAGGCGACGGTGGAGACCGTGATGCCATCGCTCGACACCGCCGGCAGGAACGTCACGGCCGGCAGCTGGGTGGCGGACGGGCCGATGGTGCCCAGCAGGCTGATGCTGGGCGATGCGACGGTGATCGCACCGCTGCCGAGCAGCGTGCCGCCGCCTTCGATGCGGAAGAGCGAGGTGGTGCTCAGGTTGACGCTACCGCCGCCGGCGTCGAAGGCGCCGTTCAATCCGATGACGACCTCCTCGCCGCTGGCGGAGACCGTGCCGCCGCCGGTCTTGACCCCGGAAAAGACGTACACCCCGCCCACGCCATCGGCCGCATACGGCGCCGCATTGGCCCTGAGGATCAGGGCGCCGCCATTGGTATCGAGCGCGCTGGAGATCGTGACGTTATTGCCCGCCTCGACTGTCAGGCTGCCGGTGGTGGACGCGAAGCGCTGCACCGGATACAGGAAGGTGACGTCGTTCTGCGCCTGCAGGACGATATTGGTGGCCTTGTCCACGCTACTCAGGGCGTCCGCATCGACGTTGGTGGTGCCGCTGGCGGCGCCGTCGGCGAACTGGTCGACGTCAGTCAGGATCGCGGTGCCGCCGCTGGAGACGACGTCGATATCGTAGGGGTCGAGCAGCCAGGTGCCGGCCAGGCCCTTGGGCGCGCCGGCCTTGACCACGATGCCGTTCACGTCCAGGTAGTGGCCCGAGGTTTCCACCAGTCCGCCGTTGCCGCCCAAGGCACCGCCGCGCGCCGAGATGCTGCCGTAGGCGCGCGTGGCGTCCTGCGACCACAGCACCACCTTGCCGCCGTTGCCGTTGCCAAGGGCGTCGGCGCGGATGCTGGCCTGCTGGCCGAAATACGTCACGCGCGCGTTCGGCACCTGCGCATTGGCGCCCTGGTAGTCGCCACCCACCAGCACGCTGCCGCCCCCAAGGCCGCCGCTGGCGTCGAGCAGCGCGTTGCCGGTGATGCCGACGCGCTGGCCCAGCACCGCGATGGCGCCGCCGCTGCCGGCGCCGGTGGCGCTGGTCACGCTGCCCGCTTCGACCGTGGTGTCGGCGCTGGCCTTGAGGACGATCTGGCCGTTGGCGCCGACCTGCGCGCTGTTGGCGTTGACCACGCCGCGCTGGCGTACCAGCGCGCCGTAGATGCCGATGCGCCCGCCGGCGGCGACGATCTGGCCCAGGTTGATGGCCTGGTCCTGCGGCGCCGATACCACCACGTGCAGGTCGGGATTGCCGGAATCGGCCAGGGTCACGCTGCGCCCGGCCGCCAGTACCACGCTGCCGTCCGGCGCGGTGACGATGCCGCTGTTGTCGATGTCGGGCGCGATCAGGAAGACCTTGCCGCCGCTGGGAGTAGCGATGCTGCCCTGGTTGACGATACTGCCGGCACCCGCACCGGCGTCGAACTTGCGCCGTCCGGCCAGGAAATCGGCGTCGCTCATGCCCAGGGTCGAGGCGGTCAGGCCGTTCACGTCCACCCGCGCATCCTTGCCGAACACAATGCCGTTCGGGTTAATCAGGAATACGTGGCCGTTCGACTGCAGCGCGCCGAGAATGCGCGACGGGTCCTGGCCGACGATCCGGTTGAGCACCGCACTGTCCGCGCTTTGCTGGACGAAGCGGGTGATCTCCCCCGCGTTGACCGAGAAGCTTTGCCAGTTGATGACGGTGTTGGGCGTGTTCGTAATCGAAAACACATTGCCCTGCTGGGCAAAGGTGGCCTGGCCGGCGGCCACCTGCGGCGAGGTGGGCGCGGCATAGGCGCCGCTGACGGCCAGGGCCAGCAGCAGGGGAAGTAAAGGTTTGCTTGTCATCGTTGCACTCCTAGTAGGACAGGCCCACACGGACATGAAGTTTGTTGGTGCCGGCGCCGGCAATGCCGCCGTCGTTCAGGACGTGGCCGTAATCGGCCTGCAGGCTGAACGACTGGCCCATGGCCAGGCGCACGCCCACGCCCGCGCTGGCCACGCTGGCGCTGCGCAGTTCGCCTGGCAGGGCATGGTGGCGGCGGCCGTGGGCGGCATCGGCGAACACCAGCACGCGGCACTGCCAGTTCGGCGAGCCGCACAGTCCAGGGGAATACAGTTCGGCGTTGAGCAGCGCGCCGCTATCGGTCGCCAGAGCGCGTTCTTCCAGTCCGCGCACGGACGAGCCGCCGCCGGCGCCGAACTGTTCGCCGGGCACCAGCGCGTCGCCGCTCAGCTGGCCGTTCACCAGCAGGCGCATCTGCCAGTCGCGCGGCAGCGCGCGCGCATAGGCGCCGGCAAAGCGCAGCAAGGCGTAACCGGGGTCGGCGCCGGTACGGGCACGCGCGAAGTCGGCGTCGCCGCCGCGGCTGCCGCCCGGCAGGTTGCGCACCACGGTCAGCGAGGTATTGAGCG
>CBFGOU010000619.1:0-3493 GCA_965650445.1 uncultured Oxalobacteraceae bacterium
CTGCTACAACGACAGCGCCGCGCTGGTGGCGATGCGCTGCTGCCTGGCGGCCGGACTGAAGGTGCCGCACGACGTGTCGATCGTGGGATTCGACGACATCTCCAGTGCGGTGCTGGGCCATCGTCCCTTGACCACGCTGCGCATCGACAAAAAGGAACTGGGCGCGCTGGGGGTGGAAATGCTGCTGGGCGGGCTGCCGGAAGAACCGGTCGAAAAGATCGCGCAGGTCGAACTGATCGTGCGCGCCAGCACGGTGTGCGACGACTGGGGACCGAAACAGTAATTTGCAGGGAAAGCAAAACAACCAGGCGCCGCCGGCTCACGCACGGCGGCATTGACAACACGGGCCGACGGCCCACGACACACACGATAGACACGAGACTGACGATGCTTCCAGACTTCCGCTCACGCGCCACGCTGCTGAACCATATCCGCCATACCAAGGCCTTCTACGACCCGCGCTGCATCGACCCGAGCGGCGGCTTCTATCACTTCTACAAGGACGACGGCACCGTCTACGACGCGCACACCCGCCACCTGGTGAGCAGCACGCGCTTCGTCTTCAACTATGCGATGGCGTATCGCCAGTTCGGCGAAGCGGCCGACCAGGAACGCATGCTGCATGCGCTGGCCTTCCTGCGCACCGCGCACCGCAACCCGGCCACCGGCGGCTACGCCTGGGAGCTGCGCTGGCAGGACGGCAAGGCCAGCGTGACCGACGCCACCAACCACTGCTACGGCCTGGCCTTCGTGCTGCTGGCGTACTCGCATGCGCACATGGCCGGCGCCGCGCAGGCCGCGCAGATCGCCGAAACCTTCGATCTGATGGAGCTGCGCTTTTGGGAAAGTGAGCACGGCCTGTACGCCGACGAGGCCAGCGCCGACTGGCAGGTCGGCAGCTACCGCGGACAGAACGCCAATATGCACACCTGCGAAGCGCTGCTGGCCGCCTTCGAGGCCACCGGCGAAACGCGCTATCTGCAGCGCGCCGAAACCGTCGCCCACAACATCACGCGGCGCCAGGCGGCGCTGGCCGACAACATGGTGTGGGAACACTACAACAGCGACTGGTCGGTCGACCCGGACTACAACCGCCACGACAGCACCAATATCTTCCGCCCGTGGGGCTACCAGCCCGGTCACCTGACCGAGTGGAGCAAGCTGCTGCTGATCCTGGAGCGCCACAAGGACCACATGGCCGGCCCGTCCGAGTGGCTGGCCCCGCGCGCGGCCGCGCTGTTCGACGCCGCGCTGGTCAAGGCCTGGGACGCCGAGCACGGCGGCATTTTCTACGGCTTCGCGCCCGACGGCGGCATCTGCGACGCCCATAAATACTTCTGGGTGCAGGCCGAAAGCCTGGTCGCCGCCGCCCTGCTGGCCGAGCGCACCGGCGAGGCCCGCTACTGGGACTGGTACGACCGCATCTGGGCCTACAGCTGGGAGCATTTCGTCGACCACCAGCACGGCGCCTGGTACCGCATCCTCGGCCCGGACAACGGCAAGCTGACCGACGAGAAGAGCCCGGCCGGCAAGACCGATTACCACACCATGGGCGCTTGCCATGAAGTGCTCAACGTACTGAAGGATTGAGCATGAGCGCATTTCCTGAATTTGTAGCGGCGGGCGAGGCCCTGACCGACATGATCGCCGAACCGGGCCAGCAGCGCTGGGCCAGCCAGGTGGGCGGTTCGACCTGGAACGTGGCGCGCGCGATGGCGGCGCTGGATGTGCCGAGCGCGTTCGCCGGCGCCATCAGCCGCGACGTGTTCGGCGACCAGCTGTGGCGGGCCAGCGAAGCGGCCAGGCTGGACCTGCGCTTCCTGCAGCGGCACGACAAGTCGCCCCTGCTGGCGATCGTCTACCGTACCGACCCGCCCAGCTATTTTTTCGTCGGCGACGACAGCGCCGACCTGCACTTCGACGCCGCGCTGCTGCCGCAAGGCTGGCGCACGCACTGCCGCTGGGCGCATTTCGGCGGCATCAGCCTGGCCCGTGAACCGCTGGCGGGCAAGCTGGTGGCGCTGGCCGAATCGCTCAAGCGCGACGGCGTGCGCATCAGCTACGACCCGAACTTCCGCGCGCTCATGGACCAGCGCTACGATGCGACCTTGCGCCGCATGACCGAACTGGCCGATGTCGTGAAAGTGTCGGAGGAGGATCTGGCGGGCCTGTTCCGCAGCGCCGATGCGGACGGCGCCTTTGCGGCCCTGCAGGCCTTCAATCCCAAGGCCAGCTATCTGTACACCAAGGGCTCGCAAGGGGCTTCGCTGCATATCGGCGGTGAAGCCTGGCACCGCAGCGCGCCCCGGATCGAGGTGGTCGACAGCGTCGGCGCGGGCGACGCCAGCATCGCCGCGCTGGCCTGGAGCATGCTGCGCAAACCGGCGCGCACGCCGGCCGAGCATCTGCAGTTTTCGGTGTGTGCCGGCGCGGGCGCCTGCCTGGGCGCGGGCGCCAGCCCGCCGTCGGTGGCGCTGATCGAATCGCTGATCGCCACCCTGTAAGCTGCCAGGCTTATCGCACCAGGCAGGGACGTTTGTTGTCGAACTTCCAGCCTGGGATCAGATACTGCATCGCCATCGCGTCGTCGCGCGCTCCCAGCCCCATGTTGCGGTACAGCTGGTGAGCCGCTTCGACGGCCTCCATATCGAGCTCCACGCCCAGGCCCGGCCTGGCCGGCACGTCCACCTTGCCGCCCACGATCTTCAGCGGTTCGCGCGTCAGGCGCTGGCCGTCCTGCCAGATCCAGTGGGTGTCGATGGCGGTGATCTTGCCCGGGGCCGCTGCGGCCACGTGGGTGAACATCGCCAGCGACACGTCGAAGTGGTTGTTCGAGTGCGATCCCCAGGTCAGCCCCCATTCGCGGCACATCTGGGCCACCCGCACCGAGCCTTGCATGGTCCAGAAGTGCGGATCCGCCAGCGGGATGTCGACCGATTGCAGCTGCACCGCATGGCCCAGTTCGCGCCAGTCGGTGGCGATCATGTTGGTGGCGGTCGGCAGGCCGGTCTCGCGGCGGAACTCGGCCATCACTTCGCGCCCGGAAAAGCCGTTCTCGGCGCCGCACGGGTCTTCGGCATAGGCCAGCACGCCGGCGCAGTCGCGCAGCAGGCGGACCGCGTCCTTGAGCAGCCAGCCTCCGTTTGGATCGAGCGTGACGCGGGCTTGCGGAAAACGTTCGGCCAGGGCGGTCACCGCCGCGACTTCCTCCTCGCCGCGCAGCACGCCGCCTTTGAGCTTGAAGTCGCGGAACCCGTAGCGCGCCTCTACCGCCTCAGCGAGCCGCACGATCGCGCCCGCATCCATCGCCGGCTCGTCCCGCAGCCGCAACCAGTCGTCGCCCGCCGCGCCGTGCCGATAGTCGAGCGGCGTTCTGGTCCGGGCGCCGACATAGAACAGGTACCCCAGCATCTCGACCTCGTCGCGCACCTGCCCGTCGCCCAGCAGCGCCGCCATCGGCACCTCGAGGAACTGCCCCGTCAGGTCGAGCAGC
>CBFGOU010000620.1:0-3489 GCA_965650445.1 uncultured Oxalobacteraceae bacterium
GCATCATCATCACCATCGGCGACGTGCTGTTTGCCACCAATCAGGCCACGCTCACGCCGAACGGCCACGCCACCGTGCGCAAGCTGGCCGACGCATTGGTGCAGAACCCGAACCGCAGTGTGCTGGTCGAAGGTTTTGCGGACAGCACCGGCAGCAGCGCGCATAACCAGCAATTGTCGGAGCGCCGCGCCAACTCGGTGCGCGCCGCCCTGACCCAGATGGGCGTGGCGCCCGAGCGGGTGGCGATGCGCGGCTACGGCGAAGCGTTCCCGGTCGCGCCCAACGACACGCCGACCAACCGCGCGCTCAACCGCCGGGTCGAGATCGTGCTGTCGAACGAAGGCATGGCGATTGCGCCGCGCCGTTGACGATGTGAATGCACAACCCACTGACAACAAGGAATCATCATGCAGAATACCCAAACGCCCCTGGCGCACGGCTTCGATGTCGGCGCCATCCGCCGCGCCGCCGCCAATCTGGATGAAGGCGCGGTGACGGAAGGCTACGCGGCCGACCGCGACGCTGTCGTCGCCATGCTCAACGATGCGCTGGCTACCGAACTGGTCTGCGTGCTGCGCTACAAGCGCCACTATTACACCGTCAGCGGGGTCGGCAACGGCCCGGTCAAGGACGAGTTCCTGGAGCACGCGCAGGAAGAGCAGGAGCACGCCGACTGGCTGGCCGAGCGCATCGTGCAGCTCAACGGTTCGCCCAACTTCAATCCGGCCACGCTGTCGGCGCGCAGCCATGCCGAGTACGACGATGCCCAGGACGTGCAGGCGATGATCCGCGCCAACCTGATCGCCGAGCGCGTGGCGATCGAATCGTACCGCCAGATGATTGCCGCGATCGGCGACAAGGACCCGACCACCAAGCAGCTCCTGATCAAGATTATGGCGGCCGAGGAAGAGCATGCCGACGATATGCGCGACCTGCTGGCCAACTGAGCCGGCATTTTTGAAGCTGCTTCGTGCAGCCTTGTAACCTCACCAAGGAGATCATCATGTTGGATACCAATACCACCACCCGCAGCAATGGCGCCGCCGGTTCATTCAACGGCTCGGCGAGCAACGTCCAGGGCGACGTCAAGACCCTGATGCGCGATGCCCAGTCGCTGTTGCACGCGGCCGCCACCCTGACCGGCGAGAAAGCCGATGACCTGCGCAAGCGCGGCATGGAGTTGCTCGATGCGGCGATGGCCAAGGGCTCGCAAGTGCAGGGTCAAGCAATCGAGAAAGGTAAGGAACTGGCGCAAACGGCTGATGTCTATGTGAAGGACAACCCATGGCGCACCGTCGCAGCTGCCGCAGGCGTGGGTCTGCTGGTCGGTGTCATCCTGGGCCGCAAATAATTCACACATTCACGCTGAAGGGGAAAGCCATGGACCAAACTTCTGCCGCAGTACATGGCCCCGGCCTCCTGAGCGGGCTCACAGGCCTGGCGAAGAACGTCTTCGGACTGGTGGTGTCGCGCGTCGAACTGGCCGCACTCGAACTGTCCGAAGTGCGTAACCACGTACTCGAACTGCTGGCAATTTTCGCGCTGGCGGTTCTGTGCAGCTGGTTCGCCCTGGCCTACGGCACTGCCGTGATCGTGGCGCTCGCCTGGGAAAGCATGGGCTGGAAAATCCTCTTGGTGATGTTCGGCGTGTTCCTGGTCGCGACCCTGGCCCTGGTGTTCAAGGCCAGGTCCATGCTCAAGGAGGGCAAGCTGGCGCTGCCCGCCACCATGAACGAGCTCAAGCACGACAAGGACATGCTGCTCTGATGCCAGCCGGCGCCTGACAACAAGGAGAACAAGCATGGCCAATCACATCGTCGGAATCGACCAGGCGGAAACCGTCGCCGCGGACGAGCGCGTGCACAAGGACAAGGAAGATTCCCTGGCCGAGCGCAAGTCGCGTCTGCTGCGCCAGGCCGAGTTCCACCGCGTAAATATCGTCAACGCCAAGTCGGCCATCAAGCATGGTGCGCGGCCGGAAGCGCTGTTTCACTCGGCGCTGGACCACGCCACCTGGGCGGTGCGTTCGCGCGTCGACCATCTGCTGCGGCCCACCGGGACCAATGTGGCGTCGATGATGCCGTATGCCCTGTCCATCGTGGCCTTCCTGCGCCGTCGCCGCCTGCTCAAGCCGGCGCTGGGCGTGGCCGCCGTGGCGGCCGGCCTGGCGTGGTACGTCCAGCGTCAGCGCAACCGGCATCTGGCGCACTGATTTTTTTTGTGCCCGGTCCTTTGTAACAAGCGCGAAATATGGTGGGGCTTGAGCGGCGCCGCAATCTGATGATTCGGCGCCGTCTTTTTCATCCGCATTAAACGACCGTTTCAACATGGGCAGGGCAAGTAGCTGCAAGGACGCCATGCCCATGTTGAAACAGTCTCTACGCTACCGCGCGCAGCGACTGCCCTATACTGAGTGGCACCATTCACTTTGCATGTTTTCCCATGACAGTCGTTAATCGATTAAATCCACACAGTCTGCGCATCGTGCTGGTGCTGCAGGGCGGGGGCGCGCTGGGCGCCTACCAGGCCGGGGTCTACCAGGCCTTGCACGAACACGACCTGGTACCGGACTGGATCGTCGGCACCTCGATCGGCGCCATCAACGCGGCCCTGATCGCCGGCAATCCACAAGCCCAGCGGCTCGAACGGGTCAAGGCGTTCTGGGACCGGGTGTCGCATCCCGACTCGGTCGACATGAGCAACCTGAGCGATGAGCAGCGCCGATCGGCGATCTGGTACAACACCGTCGACACCGTCATGCGCGGGGCCCCGGGTTTTTTCTCGCCGCGCTGGTTCAGCGGCTTTCCCTTCAATCTCCCGGTGGCGCCCGAACAGGCATCGTTCTACGACACCGCCCCGCTCGATGCGACCTTGCGCGAGCTGGTCGATTTCGATTATCTCAACGCCGAAGGCGGCATGCGCCTGACGGTCAACGCGGTCAATGTGCGCAGCGGCGAGCTGGCCCACTTCGATAGCCTGAGCGGTAAATTGACCGCCGACCACGTGCGCGCCAGCTGCAGCCTGCCGCCCGGCTTCGCCCCGACCCGCGTCGATGGCGAGCTGTATTGGGACGGCGGCCTGTATTCGAACACGCCGCTCGAATCGGTGCTCAACGAATACAGCCAGACCGACACCTTGTGTTTCATGGTCGACCTGTGGAGCGCCACCGGCGACGAACCGACCACGCTGGACGAAGTGCAGACGCGCCAGAAGGATGTGACCTACGCCTCGCGTTCCAAGCGGCACATCGACGATTACATCGCCACCCACGCACTGCAGCACAAGCTGCGCGAACTGTACGTGCGCCTGCCTGTCGGCGAGCGCACCGCCGAGGACGAGCGCGAGCTGGCCGCGCTGGGTTGCGACTCGACCATGCACATCGTGCGCATCCCGTATTCCGGTCGCGACTGGCACATGGCCTCGAAGGACATCAATTTTTCCAAAGGGTCGATCGAATGGCGCTGGGACCAGGGCTACCGCGACGCCATG
>CBFGOU010000621.1:0-3481 GCA_965650445.1 uncultured Oxalobacteraceae bacterium
ACCAGTACATCAACCTGCGCCCGGCGCGCCTGTTCGACGGTGTGCCCTGCCCGCTGGCCGACCGCAAGCCGGGCGACATCGATTTTCTGATCGTGCGCGAAAACACCGAGGGCGAGTATTCCTCGGTGGGCGGCATCATGTACGAGGGCACCGAGCGCGAGGTGGTGATGCAGGAATCGGTGTTCTCCCGGCACGGCACCGACCGCGTGCTGAAATATGCCTTCGAACTGGCGCGCCAGCGCGAACGCAAGCACCTGACGGTGGCGACCAAGAGCAACGGCATTGCCATCAGCATGCCGTGGTGGGACGGGCGCGCCGCCGAGATGGCATCGAACTACCCGGACATCAAATGGGACAAGCAGCACATCGACATCCTGTCGGCCCGCTTCGTGCTGCAGCCGCAGCGCTTCGACGTGGTGGTCGCCTCCAACCTGTTCGGCGACATCCTGTCCGACCTCGGGCCTGCCTGCACCGGCACGCTCGGCCTGGCGCCTTCGGCCAACCTGAATCCGGAGCGCAGATTCCCGTCGCTGTTCGAGCCGGTGCATGGCTCAGCACCGGACATCTACGGCAAGAACATCGCCAATCCGATCGGCATGATCTGGTCGGGCGCGCTGATGCTCGATTTCCTGGACCAGGGCGGCAATGCCGGACGCAAGGCGCACGACGCCATCCTGGCCGCCATCCAGAAAGTGCTGCTGGACGGTCCGCATACGGGAGATCTCGGCGGCCAGGCTTCGACGACGGAAATGGGCAAGGCCATTGCCGCTGCAGTGGAAAACGCCTGATAAAGACAACCGCGGCGACAACCACAGCGACAACCGCGAAAAGAACGCGCTGGACAACCTGAATTTTTACAAAAGGATTTCTGACCATGTCTTTGACTCTTACCCGCCCTGAACTGATCAGGGGACAGAATTTTATCGATGGACAATGGCGCGACGGCCTCGGACTGGCACGCCACCACGTGACCGATCCGGCAACGGGCGAAACATTTGCCAGTGTTCCCGACAGCGGCGTGGCGGATGCCCAGATGGCAACCATTGCAGCACAAGCAGCCTTCGACGGCTGGCGTGCCCGCAGCGCGCGC
Source organism: uncultured Oxalobacteraceae bacterium (assembly GCA_965650445.1). Lineage (GTDB taxonomy): Bacteria > Pseudomonadota > Gammaproteobacteria > Burkholderiales > Burkholderiaceae_D > Telluria_A. The sequence goes on from CBFGOU010000621.1 coordinate 1,091, forward strand.
GAACGTGCCCAATTCCTCAAGCGCTGGCATGCCTTGATCCTCGCCAATGCCGACGACCTTGCGAAGCTGATCTCGCGCGAACAGGGCAAGCCATTGGCGGAGGCGCGCGGCGAAGTTATTTACGGCGCGTCCTATGTGGAGTGGTTCGCCGAAGAAGCCGTGAGGACATACGGTGACATCATTCCCGAGCCGGTACGCGGGAAGAAGCTGATGGTCGTGAAGGAACCGGTGGGCGTTGTCGCTGCCATCACCCCGTGGAATTTTCCGCTGGCGATGATCGCCCGCAAGATCGCGCCCGCCCTGGCGGCAGGATGCACCGTCGTTGCCAAGCCGGCCGAAGACACGCCGCTGACGGCGCTGGCGCTGGTCAAGCTTGCGGAAGAAGCACAACTGCCGCCGGGCGTGCTCAACATGGTGACAGCGTCCAGGGAGAATGTCCGGGAAGTGGTCTCCAGCTGGCTGGACGACCCCAGGGTCCGGAAAATCACTTTCACCGGATCGACTGCGGTGGGCAAGAGCCTGGCGCGCGACTCGGCCGGCACGCTCAAGAAGCTGTCGCTCGAACTGGGCGGCAACGCGCCGTTCATCGTGTTCGAGGACGCCGATATCGATGCCGCCGTCGCCGGCCTGATGGCAGCGAAGTTCCGCAACGGCGGGCAGACCTGCGTATCGCCGAATCGCGTCTATGTGCAGGATGCGGTTTACGAAGAATTTGCCCGCAAGCTCGTCGCCCGCGTCGAGGCGCTGCGCGTCGGTCCGGCCAGCAGGGAAGATTCGCAGATCGGTCCGATGATCAACGCCCGCGCGCTTGAAAAAATCGAGCAACACGTCCAGGATGCCTTGGCGCACGGCGCCGCCTTGCTGACGGGAGGCCGGCGTCTGAAGAACGACATCGCCGACGGCCCGCACTATTTCGCTCCCACGGTGCTGGGCAATGCGACGTCCGCCATGGCGCTCGCCAACGAAGAAACCTTCGGCCCCGTCGTGCCGCTGTTCCGCTTCCGCGACGAAGAAGAAGTCATCCAGTCGGCCAACGATACGCCGTTTGGTCTCGCCGCGTACTTTTACTCGAGCGACGTCCGCCGCATCTGGCGCGTGGCCGACCTTCTGCAGACCGGCATCGTCGGCATCAACGAAGGCGCGCTGGCGTCCGAAGCGGCGCCCTTCGGCGGCGTCAAGGAATCCGGCTACGGGCGCGAGGGTTCCCGTTACGGCATGGACGCCTACATGCAACCGAAATACCTATGCCAAGGCAACATTTTGTAAACAACAACAGGCACACCTTTGCCATGAACATGCCGAAACATTCGCTTCCCGAGTACCCGATCGAAGTCAGCTTCCCCGACATTCGTCCCTACGCCGACGGCAATACCGGCATCCCCTACGTGTTCACCTTCGACAGCGGTGTGCCGGGACCACACGTGATGATCAATGCACTGACGCACGGCAACGAAGTCTGCGGCGCCGTCGCCGTCAAGGGATTGCTCGACCTCGGCATCGGTCCGCGCAAGGGCAAGCTGACGCTTTCGTTTGCCAACGTCGACGCTTACCTGCGCTTCGATCCGGCCAATCCGGACGCGTCGCGTTTCACGGACCAGGATTTCAACCGCGTCTGGACTGCGGCCGTACTCGACGACGCGTCGCGCGATTCATCGGAATTACGGCGTGCGCGCCAGATGCGCCCTGTACTCGATACTGTCGACTTCCTGCTCGACCTGCACTCGATGCATGAACGCTCGGCGCCGCTGTCGGTGTGCGGCCCGCTGGAAAAAGGCATCGCGCTGGCGCGCAAGCTGGGCACGCCCGGCTGGATCATCAGCGATGAAGGACACCCCGAAGGCCGGCGCATGCGCGACTATGCCGGCTTCGGCGATCCGGAGAGCGCGAAGAATGCCCTCCTGATCGAATGCGGTCAGCATTGGGAAGCCGCTGCGGAGAATGTCGCCAGGGATGTCACGGCGCGCTTCCTCGTCTTGCACGGAATCATCGACGCAGCGGACCTGCCGTCCGATTGGCAACAGCACCTGCCCGCCGCCTCGCGCGTAGTGCGCGTCACCGAGCCCGTGGTCGCCTCCAGCATGGACTTCCGCTTTGCCGGCAACTACACCGGCTTGGAGACTTTCCCGGAAGCCGGTTCCGTGATCGGCTGGCGCGACGGCGAGCCGGTGAAGACGCCTTATCCGAATTGCGTCCTCGTCATGCCCTCGCTGCGGCAGCTGCGGCCCGGCGTGACCGTGGTGCGGTTCGGGCAATTGCTGGCTTGATCGACTTCCCTTTTCTTTACGTCTATCCCCTCCTTTGCGCGGACACGCTTGACTGCAAGCTGTCCGTGTTTTTTAAGTACCCACGCATAAAAAACTGTGAGATGGATGCGGTTCTGGCCGGATGCGA
>CBFGOU010000622.1:0-3478 GCA_965650445.1 uncultured Oxalobacteraceae bacterium
CGCCCAGCAGCACGCCGAACCAGATCAGGTCGATGCCCAGCTTGTGCGCCACCGGGCCCACCAGCGGCACCAGGATGAAGGCCAGCTCGAAAAAATCGAGGAAGAAGGCCAGCACGAAGAACATGATGTTGACGACGATGAGGAAACCCAGCGCGCCCCCGGGCAGGCTGGTGAGCAGGTGCTCGACCCACAGGTCGCCGTTCACGCCGCGGAACACCAGCGCGAACACGGTCGAGCCGATCAGGATGAACATCACGAAGCAGGCCAGCCGGGTGGTCGAATTCATGGCCTGGCGCAGCAGCGGCAGCGACAGGCGGCCATTCATCATCGCCAGGATCAGCGCGCCCATGGCGCCCATGCCGCCGCCCTCGGTCGGGGTGGCGATGCCGACGAAAATCGTGCCCAGCACCAGGAAAATCAGCGCCAGCGGCGGCACCAGCACGAACACCACCCGCTCGGCCATGCGCGAGAGCAGGCCCAGTTTCAGGTAGCGGTTGGCCAGGGCCAGCGCGAACGCGGCGACGATCCCGAAGGCGGCGCCGTAGATGCCCAGTTCATCCTTGGCCATGTCCGGATGGCGCGCGCCCCACAGATGGGCGAAGCCCCACGACAGCAGCACCGCGCCGACCGCCAGCGCCAGCAGCGAACGGGCGCCGCTGTCGCCGTTCGGCTCGCGCAGGTTGCGCGCTTCCAGCGGCAGCGCCGGCACCCGCGACGGACGGAAAATCGACAGCACCAGGATGTAGCCGGCGTACATGGCCGTCAGCAGCAGGCCGGGAATGAAGGCGGCCTTGTACATGTCGCCCACCGAGCGGCCCAGCTGGTCGGCCATCACGATCAGCACCAGCGACGGCGGAATGATCTGCGCCAGCGTGCCGGAGGCGGCGATCACGCCCGAGGCCACCCGCTTGACGTAACCGTAGCGCAGCATCACCGGCAGCGAAATCAGGCCCATCGAAATGACCGACGCGGCCACCACGCCGGTGGTGGCGGCCAGCAGGGCGCCGACGAAAATCACCGCGTAGGCCACGCCGCCGCGGATCGGCCCGAACAGCTGGCCGATGGTATCCAATAGATCCTCGGCCATCCCGGAGCGTTCCAGGATCAGGCCCATTAAGGTGAAGAAGGGGATGGCAAGGAGGGTGTCGCTGCTCATGATGCCGAAAATCCGGTTGGGCAGCGCCTGCAGCAGTTCGGGCTTGAGCAGCCCCAGTTCGATGCCGACGAAGCCGAAGAACAGCCCGTTGGCCGCCAGCGAAAACGCCACCGGAAAGCCCGACAGCAGGAAGATGACCAGCGCGCCGAACATGATCGGCGCCAGGTTAGCGATGAGGAATTGTTCCATATGTCCTTATGCGGTGTTGTTCTAATGGCGCGGAATGGCTCAATTCAAATGGTTGGCGGCCTTGATCGCCTCGATCTCGTCCTGCGGGGTGGTGCCCTGCCTGGCGAACTCGTGGCCGTCGATGCGCCCTGTCAGAAAGGCGATGCGCTTGATGATCTCGGAGATGGCCTGCAGGATCAGCAGGGCAAAGCCGAGCGGCACCAGCACCTTGGCCGGCCACACGATCAGGCCGCCCGCATTGCTGGACATTTCGCCGCTTTGCAGCGCCAGGTTGGCATAGGGGATGCCGTACCACAGGATCAGCGCGCAGATCGGCAGCATGAAGAACAGGAAGCCGAACAGGTCGATCCACACCTGGGTGCGCTTCGAAAAGCGCCCGACGATGACGTCGATGCGCACGTGTTCGTCGCGTTTGAGGGTGTGCGCGCTGGCCAGCATGAACATCGCAGCGTACAGATACCACTGGATTTCCAGCCAGGCGTTGGAACTGGTGCTGAAGGCGTAGCGGATGATCGCGTTGCCGGCGCAGACGAGGACCGCCGCCAGCAGGGCCCAGCTGACCGCCTCCGCGATTTTTTCGTTGAGGCTGTCGATCAGCCGGGAAAATGCCATGAACATCGTCGTGTCTCCTCTTGTGCAGAGCTGCGGGAAGCTCGGGTAATGCGCGCGGGTGCGGCCCGGCGAACCGGGCCGGGGGACTTACTGCGCCAGCTGGGCGCGCACGCGGGCAATCGCCGCGCGCACCTGGTTCGGTGCGGTGCCGCCGACGTGGTCGCGCGCCGCCACCGAGCCTTCCAGGGTCAGCACGGCGAACACGTCCTCGCCGATCAGGGGCGAGAAGGTCTGCAGCGTTTCCAGCGGCATTTCCGACAGGTCGCAGCCGGCCGTGTCGCAGGCGCGCACCGCATGCGCCACCGCTTCGTGGGCGTCGCGGAAGGGCAGGCCCTTCTTGACCAGGTAGTCGGCCAGGTCGGTGGCGGTGGCATAGCCCTGCAGCGCGGCCGCACGCATGGCGTCCGGCTTGACGGTGATCCCGCCGGCCATGTCGGCGAAGATGCGCAGCGTGTCGACGACGGTGTCGATGGTGTCGAACAGCGGCTCCTTGTCTTCCTGGTTGTCCTTGTTGTAGGCCAGCGGCTGGCCTTTCATCAGGGTCAGCAGGCCCATCAGGTGGCCGTACACGCGGCCGGTCTTGCCGCGCGCCAGTTCCGGCACGTCCGGGTTCTTTTTCTGCGGCATGATCGACGAGCCGGTGCAGAAGCGGTCGGCGATGTCGATGAAGCCGACCCGCGGGCTCATCCAGATGATCAGCTCTTCCGACATGCGCGAGATGTGCGTCATCACCAGCGCGCTGGCGGCGCAGAACTCGATGGCGAAGTCGCGGTCCGAGACGGCGTCCAGCGAATTGTGGCAAACATCGTCGAAGCCCAGCGTCTTGGCCACGCGCAGGCGGTCGATCGGGAAGGTGGTGCCGGCCAGCGCGGCCGCGCCCAGCGGCAGGCGGTTGACGCGTTTGCGCGCGTCGGCCATGCGCTCGACGTCGCGTCCGAACATTTCGACATAGGCCAGCATGTGGTGGCCGAAGGTGATCGGCTGGGCCACCTGCATGTGGGTAAAGCCCGGCAGGATCACGTCGGCGTGGCGCTCGGCCAGGTCGACCAGCGCGCCGCGCAGCGCTTGCAGCAGGGCGCTGATGTCGGCGATGGCGGCGCGCACGCACAGGCGGATGTCGGTGGCGACCTGGTCGTTGCGCGAGCGGCCGGTATGCAGGCGCTTGCCGGCGTCGCCCACCAGTTCGGTCAGGCGCTTTTCGATGTTCAGGTGGACGTCTTCGAGGTCGAGCAGCCATTCGAAGCTGCCGGCGGCGATTTCGTGGCCGATTTGCTCGAGGCCGGTGACGATCTGGTGGCGCTCGTCGTCGGTCAGGACGCCGACCTTGGAGAGCATGTTGGCGTGGGCGATTGAGCCGCGGATGTCGTGGGCGTAGAGCCGGCGGTCGAAGCTCACGCTTTCTGTGAACTTCTCGACGCGATGGTCCATCGCTTGGTTGAATACACCGCCCCACGGCTTATCGGACAAGGTTTACCTCTAAAGATCCGCCTGGCTTCGTTGCCGGCTGCCCGTTTCAATGCG
>CBFGOU010000623.1:0-3472 GCA_965650445.1 uncultured Oxalobacteraceae bacterium
GCTTGCCGCCGGCCGCCGCCAGGGTCAGCGTCGCGCCTGACTTGAGCACGATGAGCCGCCCGGATTCAACCACCCCGTCCCGCCCCAGATCCAGGCTGCCTTCCACCACATACAGGGCCTGCTCGGCATATTCGGCGGGAATCGGCAGGCGCGCGCCCGGCTCCAGCGTCAGGTCGACATAAAACATCGGCGACAGTGTCGCGACCGGGGAGCTGCGGCCGAAGAAGCTGCCCACGATGATGCGTGCGCTGGCGCCCTCGCCTTCGAGCACCGGCAGCTCATCGGCGCGGGTGTGGGTGAAACTCGGGTCGACTTCTTCGAACCGGCGCGGCAGCGCCACCCAGCACTGCAGGCCCGCCAGGGTGGATCCGCCGGCGCGCACGCCGGGCGCGCTGCGCTCGGAGTGGACGATCCCTCTGCCGGCCGTCATCCAGTCGACCGCGCCGGGCCGGATCGCCTGCACCGTACCCAGGCTGTCGCGGTGCAGGATTTCGCCTTCCAGCAGATACGTCACCGTGGCCAGGCCGATGTGCGGATGCGGACGCACGTCGAGCCCTTGACCGGCACTGAACACGTGCGGCCCCATCTGGTCGAGAAACACAAACGGCCCGACCATGCGCCGCTCGCGGCTCGGCAAGGCGCGCCGCACTTCGAACCTGTCGCCCAGGTCGTGGGTGGGCGGCACCACCACCAGCTCGACCGCGCTGTCGTGGCCGCCGTTCATGCGCTTACCTCGGTGTGTATCGCGATCTGGCCGGACAGCGTTTTATGCACCGGGCATTTGTTGGCGATCTCGGTCAGACGCGCCTTCTCGTCGTCGGCGAGCGCGCCGATGTAGCGCAAGGTCCGGTGCAAGACATACGTTCCGCCTTCGTGGCCGTGGCGGATGCCGACAGCGACGTCGTCCAGCTGGTAGCCCTTGCGCCGCGCGTACATTGTTACCGTCAGTGCGGTGCAGGCGGCCAGCGCCGCGGCCAGCAGATCGTGCGGTTCCGGCCCTGACGCCTCGCCGCCGGACGCGACCGATGCGTCGCTCAGGACGCGGTGCGCGCCGATCTCGATGACCTGTTGCAGCACGCCTTCGCCGCGATGGGTAGTGACGTCCATGGCTATTCTCCCAAATGTGATGGTCCATTCTACCCGCGATGCCGGCATAGCAAAAACACTAGGAAAAACGACAAATAAATAGTGGGCTGATAACGTTTGCACATAAATACAACACAATTTTGTGGTCTGAAAATGTTTTCAGCATAAAAACCGCTCCGTTTGCCGTAGAGTAAGATTCGCGCCGCGCACGTGTCCGGCCACTCTCTCGGAGACAATCAATGAATAAATTACGCCTGCGCCATATCGCGGCGGCCACCGTTGCCGCCATCCTGCCCTTTGCCGCCTCGGCCGCCAACGGCGTCACCGACACCGAAATCAAGATCGGCATGGTCAATGCGCAGTCGGGCCCCGCCTCCGGCCTCGGCAAGGGCATGCGCTCGGGCGCCGAAGCCGTATTCAAGGAGATTAACGCCAAAGGCGGCATCCACGGCCGCAAGATCAATCTGGTGGTCGGCGACGATGGCTATGAGCCGACCAAGGCCATCGACGAAACGCTCAGGATGGTCGAGCAGGAAAAGGTGTTTTCGCTGTTCGGCTATGTCGGCACCCCCACCGGCAATGCCGTGCTGCCGATCGCCAAGGAGCTTGACGTGCCGCTGGTGGGCCTGTTCACCGGCGCGATGACCTTGCGCCAGCCGCTGACCAAACAGGTGTTCAACATCCGCGCCAGCTACGACGACGAGGCCGAGAGCCTGGTGGCCCACTTCATCGCCAAGGGCGCCAATACGGTGGCGGTGTTCTATCAGGACGACGGCTTCGGCCAGGCGGTCCTGTCGGGTACCGAGAAAGCGCTCAAGAAGCGCGGCAAGGCCGTGCTGGCAAAAGGCACCTTCCAGCGCAATACCGTGGCCGTCAAGGCCGGCCTGGCCGCCATGCTGGAGGCCAAACCGGACGCGGTGGTGATGGTCGGTCCGTACACTCCCCTGGCCGCCTTCATCAAGGAGGCGCGCGCGGCCGGCCTGAAATCGCAGCTGGCGACGGTCTCGTTCGTCGGCACCGGCAATCTGGTCGAACAGGTCGGCAAGGACGGCGACGGCGTGGTGATCTCGCAGGTGGTGCCCTTCCCCGATGACAGCGATCTGGCGGTCACGCGCCAGTGCCGCGACGCCGTCAAGGCCGCCTCCGGCGAAGCGCTCGCCTTCGTCAATTTCGAAGGCTGCGTGTCGGCCAAGGTATTGGCGGCGGGGCTCGAACGCGCCGGCAAAGACCTGACCCGCGAAAAGCTGATCGAGGCGCTGGAGTCGATGAAGTCGGTCGACGTCGGCGGCATGCCGATCTCGTTTTCGGGCGAGAGCCACCAGGCCTCGCAGCAGGTATTCCTGACCCAGATCCGGGACGGCAAGATCACCAAAATCAAATAAGGCGAAAAAAGAAACGCATGAAAATATCGCATCGCCTGGTCGCCTTATCGGGCTTTTCCGCCGCCGGACTGCTGTGCGTGGCCGCGGTCAGCTACTTTGCCGTGACATCGATCCAGTCGGATCTGCAAAGCCTGACCCTGCGCGCCACGCCGCTGCAGACCAAGACCTACGAGATGCAGGAGCGGACCGAACGCCTGCTCGGTTCCCTGCTGCGCCTGTCGCTGGTGCGCAGCAAGGACGATGCCGACAAGACCACGGCGCTGATCGACGCCAATGTCCAGGCGCTGGACCGGCTCAAGGACGAAATCCGCAAGCTCGATCCGCGCCAGCTGCGCGACCTGGGCGACTTCGACAGGGCCCAGGGCGAGATCATCCAGGCAGTCGGTCAACGCCTGGCCGATGACGCGGCCTACCGCAGCGAAACCGAAAGCGCGCGCGCGGCGCTGGGCAAGGCCGAGGAAGCGGTGACGCTGACCCGGGCCGGCGTGGAAAAAATGGGGGTCGAAGCCGGCGAAGCGGCCGACAAGGCGCAGGAAGCCAGCCGGCGCCTGGCCAACGCCATGAAAACGGCGTTCTCGGCCCAGGCCAAGCTCAAGGAAATCGCCATCCTCGTCAACGAGACCGATCTGGTGACGAGCCGTTTCCGCCTGTCGCCGCTCAAGGAAAAACTCAAGGCCGCCACCGACGGCCTGGCGCGCCTCAATACCGACGGCGACGCTGCCCTGCGCGAAGCGACCGCGCTCTCGGCGCCGATGTGGGACGCTTTCACCAAGGATGCCACCGGCCTGTTCGCGCTGCGCGCCGCCGTGCTGGCCTCCAAGCCCGATGCCGAAACGGCCTATCACGCGCAGCGCAAGGCCATCCTGGGCCAGCTCGACGAGCAGGCCCTCAAACTCAGCGCCAAGGTCGACAGCACCGAAGCGCAGGCCTTCAAACAAAGCCAGACCCTGGCCGCCGCGCTCAAGGTGCGCAACGAGCCGGGCGGCGTGGTGGTCGTCAGCGAG
>CBFGOU010000624.1:0-3469 GCA_965650445.1 uncultured Oxalobacteraceae bacterium
GCGAGCCAGCCGCGAGTGAGGCCGTCAGCCAGTACAAGGTCAAGCCGGGCGACACGCTCGGCAAGATCGCCGGCAAGGTCAAGCCGGTCGATGTGTCGCTCGATATGATGCTGGTGGCGCTGTACCGCGCCAATCCCGATGCCTTCGCCGGCAACAATATGAACCGCCTGAAGTCCGGCCAGATCCTGGCCGTGCCCGATTCGGACGCGCTCAAGGGCACCAGCGACAGCGAGGCGCGCGGCGTGGTGGTCGCGCACGCGGCCGACTTCAACGCCTACCGCAACAAGCTGGCCGGCCAGGTCGCCACGGCGGCGCCGGACAAGGATCGCAGCAGCACCCAAAGCGCGGGCGGCAAGATCACCGCCAAGGTCGAGGAACGCCCGACCGCCGCGAACGAATCGAAAGACCAGCTGCGCCTGTCCAAGGCCACCGGCGGCGATGCTGCCGCCAAGGGCGCGGCATTGAGCGCGGAAGAGAAGATCGCCAAGGACAAGGCGCTGGCCGAGGCCACCGCGCGCGTCAAGGAACTCGAACGCAACGTGAGCGACCTGGAAAAGCTCATGCTCGTCAAGAACAAGGCCGCGTCCGAAGCGACCAAGGTGGCCGCTGCGCCCGTGCCGGCCAAGCCGGCCCCGGTGGCCGAAGCCAAGCCGGCCCCGGCGCCGGAAGCGATCCCGGTCAAGCCGGCCAGGAAGGCGACGCCGCCGGCGCCGCCCGCCGAGCCGACCATCGCCGATACCATCATGGACAACATCAGCACCATCGGGCTCGGCCTGGGTGCGATCCTGCTCGGCGCGCTGGGCGTGTCGGCCCTGCGCCGCCGCAAGACGGTGGAGAAGGCGCCGACCGAGCCGTCCATCCTGGGTGCGCCGACCGACCAGGCCCACTCGCTGTTCGCCGAAACCGGCGGCCAGAGCGTCGACACCAACAACAGCGTGTTCAATTCGAGCTTCGCGCCATCGGCCAGCCAGCTCGATACCAATGAAGTCGATCCGGTGGCCGAAGCCGACGTGTACATCGCGTACGGCCGCGATGCGCAGGCCGAAGAGATCCTGAAGGAAGCCTTGCGCACCCATCCGGAGCGCTATCCGGTGCGCCTGAAGCTGCTCGAAATCTACGCCGCGCGCAAGGATCTGCGCGCCTTCGAAGCCCAGGCCACCGAGATGTACAGCATGACGCGCGGGCAGGGCGACGACTGGGCGCAGGCGGCCGCGCTGGGCCTGTCGATCGACCCCAACAATCCGCTGTACGCCAGCGCCGCCAGCGCCGAGCCGGTGGCGCCATCGCCGACCGCCGAGGAACTGGCCCAGCAGGTGATGCTGAGCGAGCAGATGGACGACCCGCTCACCGCTGCGCCGGCCGCCAACGCCATGGATCTGGATCTGGACCTGTCGCCCGAGCCGACCGCCTTGCCGGAAGAAGCACCCGCAGCGGCACCGGCCAATGACGATCACACGCTCGACTTCGATCTGGGCGGCCTCAGTTTCGAGCCGCCGGCCAGCACCCCGGCAGCGGCTGCCGCGCCAGCCGCCCCCGACTTCAGCATTCCGAAAGTGCCGTCGGCGCCTGAACGCAGCGCCGCGCCGGCCGCGGAAGAGTCCTTCGACATGGCGTTCGACATGTCCTTCGATGCGCCGGCCACGGCTGCGGCTGCCGCCACCACCACGCCGGTCGTGGAGCACGCCAAGGCGCTGGAAGACATCAGCCTGGATTTGGCCAGCAATGACCTGACCGAGCAATTCGGCACTGTCGATCTGTCCAATGGCTTCACCAGCAACGACCTGGGCAAGGAATTCGATCTGCCTTCGCTGCCCGAGACGCCAACTGCGGCCAGCGATCCGGTCCACAATCCGCTGATGGATCTGGATGCGATGGACTTCGATCTGCCGGCTGCCACGCCGGCGCCGGCCGCCGCCAAGGACGAGGACTTTGCCCTGCCGGACCTGCCGGCCGCGCCGGCGCCGGCCGCCGCGCCGCAGTTCGACATTTCCGCCATCGACCTGGATCTGCCGTCCAGCGACAACGCCGCCACCGCGCTGCCGGACCTGGGCGACATCGGCGCCGCCGCCGCGCCGGGCGAACTGTCGCCCGTGCAGATGGAAATGGAAACCAAGCTGGATCTGGCCATCGCCTACCAGGAGATCGGCGACAAGGAAGGCGCGCGCGAACTGCTCGACGAAGTCATCAAGGGCGGCAGCGCGGATCAGGTAGCCAAGGCCAACGAGATGCGCATGAAGCTCGCCTGATGATTGATGGATAACATTTGAAACGCATCGCACTCGGCATCCAGTACGACGGCAGCCCCTTCAACGGCTACCAGAAGCAGCCCGACCGCAACACCGTGCAGGACCAGCTGGAAATCGCGCTCGAGAAATTCGCGGGCGTGATGCTGCCGACCACCTGCGCCGGCCGCACCGACACCGGCGTGCACGCGCTCGAACAGGTGGTCCATTTCGATACCGGCCTCACCCGCCCGATGACCAACTGGGTGCGTGGGGTCAACACCTTCCTGCCCGATGCGATCGCGGTGCGCTGGGCGCACGAATTGCCCGAGCCGGCCGCCGGCGGCCACGAGTTCCACGCCCGCTTCGCCGCGCGCGCGCGCACCTACCACTACGTGCTGTACAATCATCCGATCCGCTCGCCGCTGCTGGCCGGCCGGGCCGGCTGGGTATTCCGCCCGCTCGACATCGAGCTGATGCGCGAGGCGGCCCAATGCCTGGTCGGCACCCATGACTTCACCGCTTTCCGCGCCAGCACCTGCCAGGCCAAATCGCCGGTCAAGCAAATGTACGAAGTCAAGGTCGAGCGCTACGGCACCGCCATCGTGTTCACCCTGCGCGGCAACGCCTTCCTGCACCACATGGTGCGCAACCTGGTCGGCTCGCTGGTGTACGTGGGCACCGGCCGTCATCCGCCCGGCTGGCTGCGCGAGGTGCTCGAGGCGCGCGACCGCCACGCGGCGGCGCCGACCTTCATGCCAGACGGCCTGTACTTCGCCAAAATCGATTACGATCCCGCCTGGGGACTGCCGCACGACGCGACCAGCCCGCTACCCTGGTTTTAACATGCCCCGTACCCGAATCAAGATCTGCGGCCTGACCCGTCCCGACGACGTGCAGGCGGCAGTGGCCGCCGGCGCCGATGCGCTCGGCTTTGTGTTTTATCCCAAGAGCCCGCGCTACGTGACGCCCGCCCAGGCGGCCGCCCTGATGAGCACAGTGCCGCCCTTCGTCTCCACCGTGGCGCTGTTCGTCAACGCCGGCGTGGACGAGGTGGCCGCGGTGGCGCGGGTGGCGCCGTTCGCCCAGCTGCAGTTCCACGGCGACGAAACGCCGCAGCAATGCGCCGCCATCGCCGCCGCCGTGCAACGCCCCTTCATGCGGGTATTTCGGGTCCGGCCGGACACAACAGGCGCCGATTTGCTAGAATATGAGGCCCAATATCGCGCCGCCAGTCCATTGTTCGC
>CBFGOU010000625.1:0-3463 GCA_965650445.1 uncultured Oxalobacteraceae bacterium
CTGCTGTGCTGGACCTGGTACGCGGTCGACAATGCCCGCTTCCTCAAGCGCACGCCGCATTTCTCCAGCGCCGAATGGTCGGCCCTGTACGGCATGGCCAGCGGCATCATCGCCCTGCCGCTCGGCCTGCTGGCCATCGGTTTGCGCGGCGGCGCGGCGGCCGACTGGTCCACATTCTGGATGGCCAACGCGGCCTTGGCACTGGGCGCGTCCGTGATCGGCAACCAGCTGTGGAACATGGCCAGCCGGCGCGTACCGGTCACCCTGTCGGGCCAGCTGATTCTGTTCGAGACCCTGTTCGCGCTGCTCTACGGATTTCTGTACGAGCAGCGCTGGCCGCGCCCGCTGGAGGCGGCGGCCATTGCCCTGCTCGCCGGCGGCGTCGTGTGGGCGGTGCGCGTCCACGCCAGCGACGAGCCGCTGGTGCCGGAATAAGCAATTTTCCCCAGTTCATTGCCCTCGCAAAAGCATGCCATTTAGCCTAGCTGATCGGTAATCTAGTCCTACACAGATGTTGCGAGTACACCTACTCAATTTAACAATTAACCCGTCTACCATGGCGTCACTTGCTCGCGACATCTCGCGGTTCAGACAGGCAACCGCAAGAATCCGTGAGGGGTACTTTCTTATGACAAACAGAAGGAGTACATCATGGCCAGCAATAATCAAGGCGGTAACAACAAGGGCAACAAACAGAGCGATACCAGCAACCGCGGTTTCGCATCGATGGATCCGCAAAGGCAGCGTGAAATCGCCTCGGAGGGCGGACGCGCCGCGCACGCCTCGGGCAATGCGCACGAGTTCACCTCGGAGGAAGCGCGCGAGGCCGGTAAGCTGAGCCATAGCGGCGGCAATCGCCAGAGCGCTTCCGGCAATAACAGCTCGCGCTCCAGCTCGGGCGGCAACAAGCCAAGCGGCTCGGGCGGCTCGCGCTCGCAGTAAGCCACCGCAGGGACGATAGCCCACGCCCGCTGGCGCGGGCTATCGCCGTTTACCCGGCCAGCGTGCGCAGGTCCTCGACGGGCCTGGAGGCGAAGCCGTCGCTGAGCAGATACTCCACCAGCCTGGCCGCGCAGGCAGCCGGGTCGGACAGTTCGCCGTTGCGGTGCAGCGCGACGAAGCGTTCGCGGGCCGGAAACAGCTGCGCCGACGCCGCGCGGATTTCGGCCTGCATGGCCGTGTCGAGGATGCCCGGCGCCAGGCTGCAGACGCGCAGGCCGGCCACTGCATCAAGCGCGGCGGCACGCGCGTGCTGGTCGAGCGCTGCCTTACCGGCGCAGTACACGCTCCATCCGGCATACGCCGTCGCGCCGGCGCCGCTGGACACGTGCACGATGCGGCGTTCGCCCCCCTGCGCGGCCACCGCGGCAGCCAGCATCAGCGGGGCCGCCACGTTCAGCGCCACGCTGGCGCCCACCGCCGCGCTGTCCTGCGCCGGCAGCGGGCCGATCGGCTGCACGCTGCCGGCGTTATTGATCAGCAGGCAGTGTGGCGCCTTGCCGAAAAATGCCGCCACCTGTCCTTGCGCCAGCCATGCGGCCAGCGCCGCGCTGTCGGCCAGGTTCAGGCGCACCTGCGTCACCAGCGCCGGCGCTGCGTCCAGATGGCCGCGCGCCAGTCCCAGCACCGGCACGCCGCGCCCGGCCAGCTCGCGCGCCAGCGCAGCGCCCAGCCCATGGGTATGTCCTGTCACAATCGCTTTCATCGCCCCTCCTCCCATCGATGGCGCCATGATACCCGCGCGCCGAAGCGGACGCCGGAGCGCAGCGCTCTCGCATATACTCGGCCTACCCCAATCACGCAGCAGCGAGGCAGCATGGAAGACATCAACCAAGGCACCCACGCGGCGCAGCTGAGCGCGACGGACCTGGCGGAACTGGTCCGGGCCAAACAGCTGCTGGAAAACCCCGGCTACGTCAGCCGCGTCACCGACCTGATCGGCATGCCGCTGGAAGCGGCCGTCAACGCCCTGCCGGCCGCCTGGAAAAGCCGCATCGCCGACCTGACCACCGCGTCGCTGAGCAAATGCATGGACGTGGCCACCGCCATCCTGCGCGGCGGCACCAGCGCGGGCAACGCCACCCCGCGCCTGCACAGCGCCGCCGTGGCGCTGACCGGCGCGGCCGGCGGCGTGTTCGGCCTGGCCGGGCTGGCGGTGGAATTGCCGGTGTCGACGGTCGTCATGCTGCGCTCGATCGCCGACATCGGGCGCGCCAATGGCGAGGATATCGCCACCACCGAGGCGCAGCTGGCCTGCCTGATGGTGTTTTCGCTGGGCGGGCCGGGCAAGGCCGACGACGCTTCCGAGTCGGGCTACTATGCCGTCCGGATCGCCCTGTCCAAGGCGATCGCCGAGGCCAGCGCCTACCTGTCGCGCCGTACCTTGAGCAAGCAGAGCGCCCCGGCCATCGTGCGCCTGATCGGCATGATCGCGGCGCGCTTCAACGTGCAGGTGTCGCAGAAGGCGGCGGCCATGATGGTGCCGGTGGTCGGCGCGGCCGGCGGCGCACTGGTCAATACGCTGTTCATCAACCATTTCCAGGACATGGCGCGCGGCCACTTCACGGTGCGCCGGCTGGAACGCCTGTATGGCGCCGATACCGTGCGCGAGGCTTACCGCGGGCTGCCTTGATCAGACCGGATTGATCACGTAGCGCACGTCGCCGCGGTCGGCGCCGGCCCCCTGCGTGACCAGAAAGCTGTCCCAGCCCAGCTGCCGGTTCGCGTCCAGGCGGGCGCCCTCGACGTCGGCGGCGCGCAGCAGCAGCTGCACTTCGTATTCCAGCGCCACGCCGGTCAGCATGGTCAGCATGCTGGCGAGCGCCCGGGCCGCGCCGGCGCCGGGCAGCAAGCGCGCGAAGGCGGCGCGCTTGAGCGGTCCGATCACCAGCCGCACGCGCAGGTCGCGCTGCCAGACCCGCTCCCCGGCCAGCGCGCCGCCGCCGAGCGCGCTGTTGGTCTTGCCGAGCAAGGTCTGCTGCCCGTACGGCACCGCATACCAGCCGCCGACGAACTGTTCGGCATTGACCGGCACCTCGAAATAATCGGCCAGCACGCGCGCGGTCTGCGCCGCCGACATGGGCCGCTGGCGCACGGCGGCGGCGAAGTGGCCGATCGATTCGACCAGCACCCCACCGTTGCCGGCGCCGGCCAAGCGCCGCCGCAATGCATGGTTGCCCAGGCCGGCCAGCGACAGCAGCAGCGGCAGGAAGCTGTCGTGCCCATCGAGCTGGCACCTGAGCTCCAGCCGGTACTTGCGCCAGGCCTGGTAGAACAGCGTCATCGAGCGGCCGGAAAAGGTGTCCAGGAAGGCGCGCGGGCCGTCGTCGCGGTTGCGCGCGGCATGCGCCGCCACCTGCTCGGTGTAGTGAAACGGCAGTTCGCCGGACGCCCCCAGCAGCCCCATGAAGCTGGGCGTCATGCGGATGCGCCGCGCCCGCGTAAACCTTCATCTTGCGCAGCA
>CBFGOU010000626.1:0-3457 GCA_965650445.1 uncultured Oxalobacteraceae bacterium
CCGAAGCGCACGCCGTGCGCGCTCAGGTGCGCGCCGATCGCGTCGGCGTCGAACGGCTCGACGCGCAGGCACAGGTGGTCCAGGTTGCGCCCTTCCCTGCCCGGGGCGGCGCCGCCCATGCGGCCAAGCTTGCCGTCCACCGGCACCAGGTCGATCAGTGCGCTGCCCGCGCGCAGCTGCACCAGGCCGATCTCGTCCTGGCGCCGCTCGACCGTGCACCCCAGCACCCCGCAGTAAAAGCCGATCATCGTGTCCAGCTGCGTCACGCGCAGCACGATATGGTCGATATGGCGTATATGAATCATGGTCTAGTCGGCGTGCCGTTCGACCCAGGTGGCGAACGCGTCGATATAGCTTTGCAGGAAGGCCTTGGTGGCGTCGTTGGTGAGCGTGTCGCCGTCGAACTGCCCGCCCACATTGGACAAATAGGCTTCCGGCTGCTGCATGGCTGGCATGTTGAGAAACACCAGCGACTGGCGCAAATGATGGTTGGCGCCGAATGCGCCCAGCCCGCCCGGGCTCACGCTGACGATGCCGCACGGCTTGCCGTTCCAGGCGCTGTGGCCATACGGGCGCGAGCCGACGTCGATGGCGTTCTTGAGCGCGCCCGGCACCGAGCGGTTGTATTCGGGGGTGCAGAACAGCACCCCGTCGACGCTCTTGATCTTCTCGCGGAACTCGGTGTAGGTCGGCGGCGGATTGACGTCGTCATCCTGGTTGTACAGGGCCAGCTGGCCGATCTCGATGATCTCCATGTCCAGCGTGGGCGGTGCCAGCAGCATCAGTGCCTTGGCTACCTTGCGGGTGAACGATTCCTTGCGCAGGCTGCCAACGATTACAGCGATTTTTCTCGAAGCCATGACGGACCTTTCTTCATTGTTCAGAGGGAGAAACTTCAATCGGAGAAATCTTAACAACTTTTCCACGATCGCGCTGCCGCGGACGAATCGGCTGGCAGACGGGCCGCTAGGGCTGGTGCCTGGCCAGCCAGTCGCGGTAATAGTCGATGAAGGCGCGTGCCTTGGGCGCCACGTGGCGGCCCGGCGGCAGCACCGCGTACATGCCGCCGCGCGCCAGGCTCCAGGCCGGCAGCAGCCTGACCAGCCGCCCTTCCCTGAGCGCCGCCTTCACGGTCAGCGCTTCCATCGCCGTGATGCCGGCGCCGCATTCGGCCAGTGCCAGCAGCGCGTTGGGCGAATTGACCTGCATGCGCGACTGCATCTGCACGGTGACGTGGCGCCCGTCGGCATGGCTGAACGTCCAGGTGCGCGGCGACTGCAGCAGCGACAGCGTCAGCCAGGCGTGGCCGGCCAGCTGGCCGGGCCGGGTTGGACGGCCGGGGCGTTTCAGATCGGCCGGCGCGGCCACGACGTGCTGGTCGAATTCACCCAGCTTGACGGCGCGCTGCGAGGAGTCGCGCAGCCAGCCCATGCGAAATGATATGTCGATCCCTTCGGCCAGCATGTCGGCCACATGGTCGCCGGTGCGCAGGTCGATCTGCAGGCGCGGGTGCAGTTCGGCGAACGCCGCCAGCGCTGGCGCGAGCGACTGCGTGGCCTGCAGCACCGTGCTCGAGATGCGCAGCTGGCCGGACAGCTCGCCGCCATGGCTGCCCGCCTCGCTCAGGATCTCGGCCAGGCCGTGCAGCAGCGGGCGGCATTGTTCGTGCAGGATGCGGCCGGCGTCGGTCAAGGTCACGCGGCGCGTGGTGCGGGCAAACAGCTGCACGCCCAGCTCGCGTTCGAGGCGCGCGATCCGCAGGCTCACCTTGGCTTTGGCCACGCCGAGGCGGTCGGCGGCGGAAGTGAAGCTGCCCGCTTCGGCCAGGGCGTCGAAGATGGTCAGGCTGTTCAGGTCGATCTGGCTGGCGGGGGTCATGCGATTGATAAGGATGTCGAAAAAATGAATTGTCGTATTTCGCGTTTATCTTATCAATCTTTCTGATCATACTGCGTGCATTCATCATCACACAGGAGAACAGCATGCATATCGTCTTGATCGGCGCTACCGGCTTCACCGGCGCACCCATTCTGCAGGAACTGCTGGCGCGCGGCCACCACGTCACGGCGCTGGCCAGCCGGCCCGAGCGGATCGCGGCCCATCCCAATGTCACCGCCCTCGGCGTCGATGTGATGGACGTGGCGGCACTCACGGCCGCACTGCGCGGCGCCGACGCGGTGGTGTCGAGCTTCAGCGGTCACGCCAGCGACGACATGGTCGGCTACTACCTGCGCGGGGTCCGCAACATCATCAGCGCGGTCAAGGAAGCCGGCGGCCCGCGCCTGCTGGTGGTCGGCGGCGCCGGTTCGCTGTTCGTGGCCGACGGCGTGCAGCTGATCGACACGCCGGAATTCCCGGCCGAGTACAAGGGTCCGGCCGAAGGCGGCCGCCAGGCGCTGGCCATCCTGCGCGACGAAGCGCGCCTGGACTGGACCTTCCTGAGCCCATCGGCCATGCTGCAGCCCGGCCCGCGCACCGGCGCATTCCGCGTCGGCGGCGACCACCTGCTGGTCGACGAACATGGCAACAGCGCCATTTCCGTGGCCGACCTGGCCGTGGCGATGGCCGACGAAATCGAACAGCCGCGCTTTCGCTGCCAGCGCTTCACCGCCGGCTACTAAGCGAAGAAGCCGCTGCGCCAGCGCGTCGGCGCTCGGCGCAGAAGGTGCGACAATTCCCGATGTAAGTAGCTTATCGAATAAATCATTCGATTGAGTCAGATACGGCCCCTGCGAAACTCGGCAAGGAACCTTTTGGCCTGCGCGGCACTGAGGACGACCACGGGGTCGCCGTGATAGGCGTACAGGAAAGGCGTGCCACCCTGGCGGTCGGTCAGCTTGGCCATCAGCAGAAAGCGCGTGCCAGGCGGGTAGACGGCGGGATCGCGCAGGCTGCGCGCGCACTGCACCGACAGGCTGGGCGCGAAGGCCTGCCCTGCCATCGGATGGATCGTCAGGCGGCCGCTGCGCGCATCCAGACGCGATTCGACCGCCACTTCGCGGTAAGCCCAGGTATCGCGCGTCATGCCGCCGCCCTCGCCGCCACGCGGGCTTCGCGGATCGGCAGATTGACCAGCGCCGCGCCCAGCGCCAGCGCGATATCGGCGTACCACATCCAGCTGTAGTCGCCATAGGTGACCAAGGCCAGCCCGCCCAGCCAGGCGCCGAAGAAGCCGCCGATCTGGTGCGATAGAAGCGTCAGGCCGAACAGCGTGGCCAGGTAGCGTGTGCCGAACAGCTTACCCACCAGGCCGGCCGTCGGCGGCACCGTGGCCAGCCAGGTGAAGCCCAGTGCGGCAGCCATGATGTAGAAGGTCAGCGGGGTTTTGGGCGCGAGCAGATACAGGCCGATGATGGCGGCGCGGCTGGCATACATCAGCGCCAGCAGGGATTTCATGCGGTAGCGCGTCGACAGCGCGCCGGCCGTCAGGCTGCCGGCGATGTTGAACAGGCCGATC
>CBFGOU010000627.1:0-3441 GCA_965650445.1 uncultured Oxalobacteraceae bacterium
TGCCGGTTCGATTCCGGCTCCGGGCACCAGCAGCCGCTATTGCTTCCCCGCATTTCCTCGATGGACGTGCCGTCCAACTTTGACTGTTGGTGGCTGCCTTTTCCAATGCAATTGCCCGCGGTACGCCTTCCCACCTGACCGATAAGTAGGTGCTTGGGGGACTGGTTAATTATCCACAAGCAGCAAATATCCGTTGAGAAACATTAATAATCAGTGTAACCTTGCACCGATTATAAGCCCCATATTGTTGAGTCACAGGAATTCGGAAGCTCGGACCTGCGGACAGCGCAGAAGTTGTCAATGGTTTCCCCTCTTTTTCTTTTCGCTCGGTTCCATTCTGTAAGATTGGTACAAAGCCACCCTAAGGCTGTGGCATTTTTTTGCATTTCGGCGTTAGTTTTCGTTGTGGCCAATTGTTTCCTCTTGATACGCTGGCAATGGGCAAATGAAGCAGAAGGCATGCTCGAAGAGCTCCGGCAATCCCCTAAGGCGGCGGTCAAGCGCGTCGATACCGTCACCACCAGCGCGCCTGCAGACCTGCCGCCTTTCCGTAGCTCCGCGCTCGTCGCCTTGGTCAACGATGTCGCCAGCGATGCCGGACTTGAGATCGAGGATATAGCGTATTCGCTTGACGACACTCCGACGCAACCTTATTTGCGTTATCGCGTCGGGATGAGCGTAGTAGCCGCGTATCCACAGGTTCGCCAATTCGCGGAACGACTCCTTGAGCGGGGTTCCCACCTGACGCTCGACGGCATTACCTGCGCGAGATCCGAGGCGAACAGGCAGCAGCTAAGCTGTGACCTGGCCGTGTCCGGCTTGTTCGAGAAAAGTATCCATGGATAGCGCCACCAAACTGCGCTGGGCAATGTTGGCCGCAGCGATGGCAGCAACGGTTGCGGCGATTTTCTATCCGGTAGAACAGGACAGCGCCGAGGTGGAGGCGCACGCGCCGATGCCCGGGAAAGTAAATAGTCCCGCCGCAAGCGCACCCGCGGCACCCGGCCCGGGCAGCGTGTGGGAGCCGCTACTGATCGACCCGTTCTCGCCGCGGCAGTGGGAACCGCCGGCGGCGGCTCCGGCTACGGTTGTCGCTACCGTCGAGACAGCGCCCGTAGTCGCGCCGCCCCCGGTGGTAGCGCCGCCGCTGCCGTTTCAATTTGTTGGCCAAATGAGCGATAACGCTGAAAGGATTGTTTATCTCGCTCGCGGCGACGTAGCTGTGCTCGCACGAAACGGCGAGATTTTGGACGGTACCTATAAGGTGCTCGCCGTGTCGGATGTGCAGATCGAGTTCGAGCACCTGCCTACGGCTCAAAAGCAGGTCTTGGTTTTCCCAACTCGGAACAATTAATCTCATGCTCTCCTTCATTCGGCTACGCCGTCGCGCGATGCGATTTGCCTGCCTGACCTTCCTTCTCGCTCTTGCAGGCTGTGCTGCCGAGCGTGCCCACCGCGATGGGATGAGCGCTTTCGAAAAGAACGACTTTGCTCTCGCCGTTAACAAGCTCGCGCATGCTTCGGAACTGGCGCCGCAGGACACGCTATACCGGCGCGACTGGTTGCGTGTTCGCGAGACCGCGACGACCAAGCTGCTGGAGCACGCTTCTGAAGCACTCGCGAACAATAAATTCGCCGAGGCCGAGCAATCTTACAAGACGATTGTGCAGTTCGACCGTTCGAATGCGCGTGCTATCAGCGGCCTGGACAAGGTAACAAGCGCCGCGCGGGCGCAGTCCGAGGCGGTGCAGGCCAGTGCTGCGTTAAAGAGTGGGGATATTGCAAAGGCCGCCGAATTGGCGGGACGGGCACTGCGAGAGTCGCCTCAGAACGCCGATGCCAAGGCGGTGCGCAAAGCCTTGGATGCGTTCCAGGCACAGGAAGGCACGACGGCACCGAGCCTTGGCGGGGTGTACAAAAAGCCGCTTAATCTGGAGTTCCGCGATGCCAGTATCAAAATGGTGTTCGATGCCTTGTCGCGTACGACGGGGATCAATTTCATTTTCGACCGGGACGTCAAGGGCGACCAGAAAACCACGGTTTTTTTGAAGCAGACACCCCTCGACGACGCGATCGATGTGATTTTGGCCACTGGCCAGCTGGACAAAAAAATACTCAACGCCAGCAGCGTGCTGATTTATCCGAATACACCAGCGAAACTGCGTGAGTACCAGGATCTGGTCGTGCGCGCCTTTTATCTCGCCAACGTCGAAGCCAAGACAACCGCCAATATGCTGAAGACGGTGCTGAAGCTGAAGGACGTATTTGTCGACGATAAATACAATATGCTGATTTTGCGCGAGAGCCCGGAAACGCTTGCCTTGGTTGAGCGCCTGATCGCCTTGCATGACATGGAAGAGGGGGAGGTCATGCTGGAGGTGGAGGTGCTTGAGATCAATCGATCGCGCCTCCTGAACCTGGGTATCCAGCTGAGTGACACGATCACGATTGCGCCGTTGAGCGGACTGTCGAGTGGATCGAGCTCGGGCAGCCTGAGCAACTCGCCGACGTTCAAACTGAGCGAGCTCAAATCGATTAACTCGAGCAAACTCGGGATATCGCTGCCGACCGCGACGTTGAACCTGCAAAATATCGACGGCGATGCCAATCTGCTGGCCAACCCGCGCATTCGGGTGCGTGACCGGGAAAAAGCCAAGATTCTGATCGGCGACAAAGTGCCGGTAGTGACGACCACCACCAGCGGCACCTTTGTCAGCGAAAACATTCAGTATCTCGACGTCGGGCTCAAGCTGGAAGTCGAGCCGACGGTCTACCTGCGCGACGAAGTTGGCCTCAAGCTGGTGCTGGAGGTCAGCTCGCTGGTGTCGTCCACCAAGACCAACAACGGATCGCAGGCTTACCAGATCGGCACGCGCAACTTCAGTACTGCCCTGCGCCTGAAGGATGGCGAAACCCAGTTGATGGCCGGTCTGATCAGCGACGAGGACCGCTCTGCCGCCAATCGCATTCCTTTGCTGGGAAAGCTGCCCATTCTGGGACGGCTATTTTCCAGTCAAAGCGATAATCGCAAGAAGACCGAAATCGTCCTGTCGATTACGCCGCACCTGGTCCGCAACATTCAGCGGAAAGATCTTTCTGCCGAATCGTTCTGGTCTGGTACCGAAACGACACTGCGGAGCAAGCCCCTGCAATTGCGTCAGTTCGACGCTCCGGCTGGCACGCCAAGTGCCTCAGCCGCGCCGGCTCCGTCGCCAGCTGCACCGAGTGCGGCGGCGCCGGCAACGCCAGCCGATAGCGGTGCTCCTGGCTTGACCTGGCTGGGACCGTCCAGCGCCAAGGTGGGGGAGGCGGTCACGCTGAAGCTGGACCTGGACAGCCCTGAGCTTTTGCGCGCAGTGGCGCTGCAGCTGGCATTCGACCCCGCGCAAATGGAGATCCTGTCGGTACAGGAAGGCGAGTACTTCAACCGTGGAAGCAAAG
>CBFGOU010000628.1:0-3441 GCA_965650445.1 uncultured Oxalobacteraceae bacterium
GTCGGTGATGCGCTTGACGAAGACCGGCTTGCGGTACTGGCCCTGGGACGCGATGGTGGCGTAGGAACTGACCATTTCCAGCAAGGTCACCGGACTGGTGCCCAGCGCCAGCGAGGGGACGGCGGCGAGCTTGCTGTCGCGAATGCCCAGGTCGCGCGCCAGCTTGATGATGCTGGGCAAGCCCACATCCTGCATCACCTGGGCAGTGATGGTGTTCTTGGAATACACCAGGCCGTCGCGCATGGTCATGTCGGCGCCGGTGGTGCCGCTCATGTCGGTCGGGCGCCAGAGCTTGCCGTCGCCGGCCTTGATGCTGAGCACGGCGTCGCGATAGGTCTTGCTGGGCGACAGGCCTTTTTCCAGCGCGGCGCCGTACACGATGGGTTTGAAGGTCGAACCGGGCTGGCGCGCGGCCTGGGCCACATGGTCGAACTGTTCCTTTTGAAAATCGCGGCTGCCGACCCAGGCCCGCACTTCGGCCGTCAGCGGGTCGATCGCCACGAAGCCCGCTTCCAGGCGGGTCTTGGAACGGCGCAGCCGGGCCATGAATTCCTTGTCGGCGCGCAAATGCTTGAGCGCGGCATCGGCACCGTCGCCGTCCTCGAGCGCCTTCCTGTATTCCGGCGACTCGCGAATGAAGGCGTTGACCAGCTCCGGCTTGGACTTCCAGAAATACTCGAACGGCGCGACGGCGTGGTGCATGCCCGCGTAGGCGCCGGTATTGGGCGAGCTGCCGCTGTTGGCCTGGGCCCATTCGACGTCGGCCACCATTTGCAAGGCATCGGCCTGGCGCTCGACCGCCTTCAGGGCGGCCTGCTGCAAGCCGTAGTCGAGCGTGGTCTGCACCACCAGGCCGTCCAGCTGCAGGTTGTAATCGTTCTCGTCGGCCCACTGGATCAGCCACTTGCGCACATAGGCGGTAAAGTGGGTCTCGGTGGCGTTGCGCTCGGCGCGGCGGGCAAAGTGCAGGCGCAGGGGACGCTTTTTAAGCTGGGCAAATTTCCTGGCATCGATGACGCCGTGCTTTTGCATCTGCCCCAGCACCACATTGCGGCGCTCCAGCGAGCGTTCCGGACTGGTCACCGGATTGTAGTAGTTGGTGCCCTTGAGCATGCCGACCAGGGTGGCCGCTTCGTTCATGTCGAGCTGGGCGGCGGACTTGTCGAAGTAGGTGCGCGCCGCCATTTCGATGCCGAAACTGTTGTACAGGAAGGGAACCGTGTTCAGATAGGCTTCGAGGATTTCCGGCTTGCTGTAGGTTGCCTCGATCTTGATCGCGGTAATCATTTCCTTCAGCTTGCGGTTGAGGTTGCGCGAACGCCCTATTTCCTCGGGAAACATATTGCGCGCAAGCTGCTGGGTGATGGTCGAGCCGCCCTGCGCATCGCCTTTCAGACTGTAGGCAATGGCCGCAAAGGAACGCCTGAAGTCGATCCCATGGTGATCGTAAAAGCGGTGGTCCTCGGTGGCGATCAGGGCCGAGACCACATTGGGCGAAATATCCTTGAGCTTGACCCGCTCCTGCAAGCCCTGGTCCAGCGTGGCCAGCAGCTTGCCGTCGGCCGACAGCACGGTGGTGGCCTTGGCGGCGCGCGCCTGCTTGAGGTCGCTGATTCCCGGCGTCAGCGGAATGAGCAGCATCACATACGCCAGCAACAGGCCCAGCAGCGCCGCCACACCCCACAGTCCGGCCAGGACGACGCGCCGCAGCGGCGGCTGCGCCATCAGATACGCGTGCGCACGACCGCTCCCGGCCCGCACCCGGCGCGCGGCCGCGCCTGCCACGCGAGCGCCTTGCTGGCGCAATCGCTCCGCTTTGCTTCGATATTCGTCCACTATGACAGTTCCAAATTGCTCGTTGTGAACGCGAGTATAGCGGAGCGCACGGCAGTCTCTGTTGGCTGGCGCACCGAGGCGCACGCAAGAGCAGAAGGTGTCAAATTCCTACGTCGGCTGTGCGGGTGCACCTACTTTGTCCGCATTTGAGTTCGCCTACCATAAGGATTCCGCTGCGGGACGGCTGTTGAAAGCTTGCCCGGGCACCTTTCCAATGAGTATCAAGGGAGAAATCATGCGCACCTCATCCACAACTGGCAAAAGCAAATCGAAGTCCGGCATTCCAGCTGAAGGCGTCGACGCCATCACCCTGCTGACCGAGGACCATGACAACGTCAAGGCCTTGTTCGAGCAGTATGAAGGCTTGGGCGACCGTGCCAATGCCACAAAGAAAAAGCTGGCCACGCAGATCTGCGGGGAACTGACCAAGCACACCATGATTGAAGAAGAAATTTTCTATCCGGCCGTGCGCGCCGCCATCAAGGACGAAGACATGATGGATGAAGCGCTGGTCGAGCACGCTTCAGCCAAGGATCTGATTGCGCAGATCCAGGACATGGACGCGACCGACGATCTGTTCGACGCCAAGGTCAAGGTGCTGCAGGAAATGATCGAGCACCACGTCGAAGAAGAAGAGAACGAGATGTTCAAGAAAGCGCGCGGCGCCAAGCTCGATCTGGACGAACTGGGCCAGCAGATGGCCGAGCGCAAGAGCGAGATCACCCTGTAAGCCAGCCCCCGCAGTGGCGCCGCGCTAGCGGAACTTGCGTTCGTGCTTGCGGCGCGCCGCCGCGTTTTGCGCGCGCAGCAGCGAATCGACCCGTTCGGACGCGCTGCGCGCAAGTTCCTGCGCCAGCTCCACGCTGGGAAAAAACTCGGGCAGGCGATAGCTTAGCCAGGCGTAAGCGGCATACAGGCGGCAGGTATCCTCCACCTCCTGCAGGTTTTGCCACGACAGCTGGCCGGTATCGGCATGCAGGCGCGTTACCGTGCGCCTGGCCAGGGCGCGCGCCCACTGCTCCCAGGCGCGCTGCAGCGACGGCACCTTGGTCGACACCGGCACCAGCGAGAGCGTGAATTTTTCGGCCACGCTCAGCTCCAGGGTGTCGAGCCACAGGGCGCGTTCGGCCTGCTCCTCGGTGATGCGCGGGAAGAAGAAACCATCCGGCACGTCGATATTGTGGACGAAGCGCTTGAGCAGCTTGGCCAGCGCGCTTTCGCCGGTGACGGCAGCGATGCGGTGCAGCTGCTCCAGCGAGGGCGCCACCGAAAAGCCCGAGGCGTTCAGCGGCGCCAGCTTTTCCTTGAGCAGCGCGCGCATGACTTCATGGGTATCGTCGTCGAAGCCGGCCACCAGGCCCGCCTCGTGCACCCCGTAGCGCCCGGCCCGCCCGGCAATCTGGCGCGCCAGCGACGCGCTTATCTCTTCTTCCTCGACGCCGTTGAACTTGACGCTGGTGGTCATGACGATGCGCGCGACCGGCATGTTCAGTCCCATGGCCAGCGCATCGGTGCCGACCACGATATCGGCGCTGCCGTCGCGGAAACGCGCGGCCTGGGCGCGCCGCACTTCCGGCGACAGGTTGCCGTACACGGTGGCCACCG
>CBFGOU010000629.1:0-3439 GCA_965650445.1 uncultured Oxalobacteraceae bacterium
GTTCCTTGCGAGCAGCTCTGCAATATTGCCGTTTCGTCTGAGTTTTCGACCTCTCATCCTGCATTTTCATCACTCCATCGCAAGTCGATGGTGCCCTCCGAGCTGGGTGGCTACAGTACCACCATACCAGCTCACTTCCGCAACCAACAAGCGCCTCGGAGGGCATCATGAAAGTCAGCAAAAACCTTGAAAGCATCCTGTTTGCCGCCGCCATCCTGGGCACGGTTGGCGCCTATGCCGGCATGCATCTGTCGGAGGTTGAGCGCAGCGCCGCACCGCAAGCGGCCAGCGCCGCCATCGACGGTCCCATGCAAGTCATCGTCATCAAGGGCAAGCGCCTGAGCGCCGCCGAAAAGGCCTCGCTGGCCTGACAGCTTCCCCGCGCGACGCAAGCGCGAGACGCTGAGGTAATTCGCTGAGATTGGCTGTCCACTTGGTACAATTGCGGTTTCGACATACCAGCAATTCGACCCATGATAGACATCCAACTGCTCCGCAAAGATATCGACAACGTCGCCGCGCGCCTGGCGAGCCGCAAGTTCCAGCTCGACGTGGCGGGTTTCAACGCCCTCGAAGCTGAACGCAAGTCGATCCAGACGCGCACGGAAGATCTGCAAGCTAAGCGCAACGCGCTATCCAAGCAGATCGGCATGCTCAAGGGCAAAGGCGAAGATACCTCGGCGGTGATGGCGGAAGTGGCCGGCCTCGGTGACGAGCTCAAGGCCAACGAAACCGCGCTCGGCCTGCTGCAGGCCCGCATTGCCACCTTCATCGAAGCCGTGCCGAACCTGCCGCACGAGTCGGTGCCGGTCGGCACGGACGAAAGCGGCAACGTCGAAGTACGCAAGGTCGGCACGCCGCGCAGCTTCGACTTCGACGTGCGCGACCACGTCGATGTCGGCGCCGCACTGGGCCTGGATTTCGATGTGGCCACCAAGCTGACCGGCTCGCGCTTCTCGGTGATGAAGGGCGGCATCGCCCGCCTGCACCGCGCGCTGGCGCAGTACATGCTCAACACCCACACCGGTGAGCATGGCTACACCGAATGCTATACGCCTTACATGGTCAACGCCGATTCGCTGCGCGGCACCGGCCAGCTGCCGAAGTTCGAAGCCGATCTGTTCTCGGTGAAGAAGGGCGGTGCGGAAGGCGAGGGCGAACAGTTTTATTTGATCCCGACCTCGGAAGTGACGCTTACCAATACCGTGCGCGATGAGATCGTCGCGCTCGACCAGTTGCCGATCAAGATGACCGCGCACACGCCATGCTTCCGTTCGGAAGCGGGCAGCTATGGCCGCGATACGCGCGGCATGATCCGCCAGCATCAGTTCGACAAGGTCGAGATGGTGCAGGTGGTGCATCCGGACAGCTCGTACGCGGCGCTCGACGATATGGTCGGCCATGCCGAAGCCATTTTGCAAGGCCTGGGCCTGCCGTACCGCGTGGTGTCGCTGTGCACCGGCGACATGGGCTTCGGCGCGGCCAAGACCTTCGACCTGGAAGTGTGGTTGCCGGCCCAACAGACGTATCGCGAAATTTCGTCGCTGTCCAATTGTGAATCCTTCCAGGCCCGCCGCATGCAGGCACGCTTTCGCAATGCCAGCGGCAAGCCGGAGTTGGTGCACACGCTCAATGGCTCGGGTCTGGCCGTCGGCCGCACCCTGGTGGCCGTGCTGGAAAATTATCAGCAGGCCGACGGCGGCGTGGTGATCCCGGAGGTGCTGCGTCCCTACCTGGGCGGGCAGGAGCGCCTGAGTCCATCCGCGTGAGAAAAATGACGCGAAGAACAAATTTCTGAAATTATTTCGCGATTTGGCCTTCCGTTTTCTCCAGTTCTTGCTATAATTTTGTCCTCGCAGCAGCAAGCGAAACTGTAAAGCAAGTTGTAGAAGTAATAGACCACCCTTGTGCTGCTTAGCTAGCCAAGAGCTCGAATAGAACACCGGAGAGGTGGCAGAGTGGTCGAATGTACCTGACTCGAAATCAGGCGTAGGGTTTCCCCCTACCGTGGGTTCGAATCCCACCCTCTCCGCCAAAACATTGTCCTGGATCTTCCAGGGCTGTCAAGAAACCCGCATCTCCCCCTAGGAGGTCGCGGGTTTTTTGTTTTTCACTGTCCAGCGTGGTGCGCCGACAGCCAAAGACGCGATGGCACAGGCCATCCGGTGATGTTCCCGATTATTCTCACGCCAAATCCGCGTGCTCGAGCTGATGGTATCGCTCGCTACGTGTCCCGATATGCCACTTTTTCCCGCCGAAAATTCGCTTGGGAAATGTGTTGATTAAAGTTTATGTCGAAGCACCGCTTCCCGCTGCAATGTTCGGGTAGCGTAAGGTCCGAGTGGTCGCTTGCTCAAGCATAGGAAGGTGCAGCAATTTCTATTGCGTGTAATTCGCTCAACGACAGGAGTTGCTGCGTGGGCATTTTCGCAAAGACGTTCCTTCAACCGTCAATCATTAGGAACAGGATATGTTTCTAGATAAGTCACCCCGTGCATTGTTCGCCTATGCCGCTCTCCTTCCATCGCTGATGTTCAGCGGCTGCGGAGGGGGCGACGCACCGCCGGCTTCGCCCCAACAGGCGGCGCCTGAAGCAGTCAACGCAGCAGCCACGCCCGAAGCGGCCTTACCCGACGAGGGGCACCTGCCAAGCTCGTCGGAGGAGCCGTCCGTCGGATTGCCTGCCGAGGCCGCCGCGAGCGCGCCGCCCCAAGCTCCGGTCGACGCAGGCCAAGCCGGAACGCTGGCAACGGCAGTGGTCGAAACCATCCGGTTGGCGTCGACCTACACGCCGCTGGTGACAGGAACCAGCAACGCAACGCCATATTGGCCGGTCTGGTACGGTACCGGAAAGCCCGTCGATGGCGTCAATTGCCTGATCAACGGGAACTACCACAAGCACGCGCTCATTTCGATTTACAACAACGGCAAGCGGCTTGGGTTCCCGGACGGCATTGGCCGTGTCCATGCAGGCTGCTATCACGCATACGAAATGCACGTGCATGATGTGACGGGCATTATCCACATCGAAGCCGACGTGGCGAAGCGATTCAAACTCGGGCAGTGGTTCTCACTATGGAAGCAAGCGCTATCGCGGGACGGCGTGGCTGGACTTGCCGGGCCGGTGCGCTTCTATATCATCGAGAACGGGACAATCATCCGGTACGACGGCGATCCGTACCAGATCGAGATCCTGCCGCACCGCGAGGTGTTGATCGTCACCGGATCAGCGATGACGGTCGTGCCAAAGTACCTATGGCCGGCTGGGGTGTGAGGGAGCGCCGTTGGCCCGCTGCGAACTTTTAGCGAAAAAGGCGCGCAGAATTCTGCGCGCCCGCTTTTTTGAAAAATTCATGTATTTGTCTCCGAGGTGGTAGTGCGGTTTTTTCGTCCTATAATGTCGCGCGGGGGGGCCGCGGGGGGGGGGGGCGGGGGGGGG
>CBFGOU010000630.1:0-3434 GCA_965650445.1 uncultured Oxalobacteraceae bacterium
CGGCCGTGTGCAGGCGGGCAATGTCCACCAGGTCGGCGATCACGGCGCTGGCAGTGGGCTCGCTGCCCGCGCCCTTGCCGTAGTACAGCGTGGTGCCCACGGCATCGCCCTGCACCACCACGGCGTTCATGGCGCCTTCGACGTTGGCGATCAGGCGCTTGGCCGGGATCAGGGTCGGGTGCACGCGCAGTTCGATCCCTTCCACGCCGTTGACGACGGCGCGCTTGGTGATGCCCAGCAGCTTGATGCGGTAGCCCAGCTGCTCGGCGTAGGTGATGTCGATGGCCTGCAGCTTGCTGATGCCTTCCACGTGGGCTTTGTCGAACTGCACCGGGATGCCGAAGGCGATCGCCGACATGATGGTGGCCTTGTGGGCCGCGTCCACGCCTTCGATGTCGAAGGTCGGATCGGCTTCGGCGTAACCGAGCGCCTGCGCCTGTTTCAGCACGGTGTTGAAGTCCAGGCCCTTGTCGCGCATTTCGGACAGGATGAAGTTGGTGGTGCCGTTGATGATGCCGGCCACCGATTCGATGCGGTTGGCGGTCAGGCCTTCGCGCAGCGCCTTGATGATCGGGATGCCGCCGGCGACCGCGGCTTCGAAGGCCACCATCACGCCCTTGGCCTGGGCCGCGGCGAAGATCTCGGTGCCGTGCAGCGCCAGCAGCGCCTTGTTGGCGGTGACGACGTGCTTGCCCTGCCCGATCGCGGCCAGCACCAGCTCCTTGGCGGTGTCGTAGCCGCCGATCAGTTCGACGACGATGTCGATGTCGGGGTTGTTGACGACCAGCTTGGGATCGCCGACCACTTCGCAGGCGCTGCCCACGATCTCCCTGGCCTTCTCGACATTGCGCACGGCGACCATCGCCACTTCAATGCCTCGGCCGGCACGGCGGCGAATCTCTTCCTGGTTACGTTTCAGGACGTTGAAGGTGCCGGCGCCGACGACGCCAAGGCCGATCAGGCCAATTTTGATGGGTTTCATAGTTTTTCTGTGTAAGTGTTCGAAGCGGTGAGCAGTATTCAGGCGGTGCCGTGACGGCGGCGGTAGCCGTCGAGGAAGCGGGCGATGCGTCCGCAGGCGTCGGTCAGGTCGTCCGAGTTGGGCAGGAACACCAGGCGGAAATGGTCCGGCGCGATCCAGTTGAAGCCCGTGCCCTGCACGATCAGCACCTTCTCTTCCGACAGCAGGTCATAGGCGAACTGCTGGTCGTCGGCGATCGGGTACATCTTGGGGTCAAGGCGCGGGAACATGTACAGCGCCGCCTTCGGCTTGACGCAGCTGACGCCGGGGATGTCGGTGAGCAGCTGGTGGGCCAGGTCGCGCTGGCGCAGCAGGCGGCCGCCCGGGCCGACCAGGTCCTTGATGCTCTGATAGCCGCCCAGCGCGGTCTGGATCGCGAACTGGCCGGGCGCGTTGGCGCACAGGCGCATCGAGGCGAGGATGTTCAGGCCGTCGATGTAGTCCTTGGCGTGCTTCTTTTCGCCCGAGACCACCATCCAGCCGGCGCGGTAGCCGCACGAGCGGTAATTCTTCGACAGGCCATTGAGGGTGATGAACAGGACGTCGTCGGCCAGCGCGGCCATCGATTCGTGCACTTCGCCGTCGTACAGCACCTTGTCGTAGATTTCGTCGGCCAGCACGATCAGCTGGTGCTGGCGCGCCAGCTCGATGATCTCCAGCAGGATCGCGCGCGGGTACAGCGCACCGGTCGGGTTGTTCGGGTTGATGACGACGATGGCGCGCGTGTTCGAGGTGATTTTCTTGCGCATGTCGGCAATGTCGGGCAGCCAGCCGGATTGCTCATCGCACACATAATGCACCGGGTTGCCGCCGGACAGGCTCACGGCCGCGGTCCACAGCGGGTAGTCGGGCGCCGGCACCAGCACTTCGTCGCCGGTGTTGAGCAGGCCGTTCATGGCCATGACGATCAGTTCGGACGCGCCATTGCCGAGATACACGTCCTCGATGGTCACGCCCGACACATTCTTGCTCTGGGTGTAGTGCACCACGGCCTTGCGCGGCGCGAACATGCCCTTGGAATCGGTGTAGCCGGCCGCGCCATGCATGTTCAGAATCATGTCCTGGACGATTTCGTCGGGCGGCGCGAAGCCGAACGGCGCCAGGTTGCCGATGTTGAGCTTGATGATCTTGTGACCGTCTTCCTCCATCTGACGGCATTTTTCCATGGCCGGCCCGCGGATCTCGTAGCAGACATCATCGAGCTTGTTAGATTTCAGAATCGGTCGCAAAGTAAATTCCCGTTGATTAATGCATTGTTGCAGTGCGAAAAAGGATCATTCTGCCGAATTAGGCGAATTTAATCAACCGCCGGGCTTGTCAATGGGGAATTGCGGCACCATCTACAAGGCCGACCAGCGTGGCCACGGGATGGACTTTGTGGCATGCTAGACCTCTTGACACGAACACGAACGACGATGAAGCTTCATTCCAGCAGCACTCAACAATACCAGACCGTGACGGGCTATGACGATAGCGGCGTGGAAATCAATGCCGAGCGCTTCAATTACAGTCTGCTGGTGATGCCCGAAACGCCGCCGCGCGCCTGGCCGGTGCCCAGCTTCGCCAGCCTCACGGCCGAGCACTTCGAGCAGATCGCCGCCGACCATCCCGACGTGGTCATCCTCGGCACCGGGGCGCGCCAGCGCTTCGTCCATCCGCGCCTGGTGGCCAGCCTGTCGGCGCTGCGCGTTGGGGTCGAGTGCATGGACAGCAAGGCGGCCTGCCGCACCTACAATATCCTGAT
Organism: uncultured Oxalobacteraceae bacterium; assembly: GCA_965650445.1. Taxonomy (GTDB): domain Bacteria; phylum Pseudomonadota; class Gammaproteobacteria; order Burkholderiales; family Burkholderiaceae_D; genus Telluria_A. Next base: position 2,766 of record CBFGOU010000630.1, read on the forward strand.
GGGCGAAGGCCGCAAGGTAACCCTGGCGCTGATCATCGACGCGGCCGGCCAGGCTGGATAACGTATAAAACAATATTACTCAGGAGAGAACAGTGGCTGACAGCCCAAGCGCAGCAAATCCCGGCACCACCCGCTACGACGACTTTTCAGCGCCCATGACCGGCGACAAGCCGTTCCAGCTGTCCGGCCGTCCGGCCAAATACACGGTGCTGTATTTCTACCCCAAGGACAACACGCCGGGCTGCACCACCGAAAGCATCGCCTTTCGCGAGCTGTATCCGCAGTTCCAGGCCGCGCAGACGGAAATCTACGGCATCAGCCGCGATTCGCTGCGCTCGCACGAAGGCTTCAAAGGCAAGCTCGGACTGCCCTTCGAACTCATTTCCGACCCCGAGGAAGCGCTGTGCCAGCAGTTCGGCGTGATGAAAATGAAGAATATGTATGGGAAACAAGTTCGCGGCATCGAACGCAGCACGTTTGTAATTGACGCTCAAGGCCGATTGGTGAAAGAATGGAGAGGCGTGAAGGTTCCTGATCACGCCGAAGAAGTGCTGGAATTTGTCCAGCGCCAGCCGTAAATAGGAAAGACTGCTTTGCCGATCAACCTGCTGCTTAACCGATTGCACCAGTCATTTTGAGTCACACGGTTTTTACCTTCGCATCATTCCA
>CBFGOU010000631.1:0-3427 GCA_965650445.1 uncultured Oxalobacteraceae bacterium
CCAATGACGCCGACCGCCCGCGCTTCGTGGCGCTCTATAAGGAAATGGCCGCCAAGATCAAATCCATCCAGCTCGATACCGGTTACTGGGCGCCGTCCCTGCTTTCCGATCCGAAGACCGCCCTGCCGGAAACCAGCGGCACCGCCTTCTTCACGTATGCCTATCTGTGGGGCATGAACCACGGTGTGCTGGCAAAGAGCGAGTACACTGCCGTGGTCATGAAAGGCTGGCGCTATCTGAGTACGATCGCGCTGCAGGCCGACGGCAAGGTCGGCTACATCCAGCCGATCGGCGAACGCGCCATACCGGGGCAAACGGTCGACCAGAACTCGACCGCGCCGTTCGGTGTGGGCGCCTTCCTGCTGGCGGCAGCCGAAATGACCAGGTTCCTCGATGCGTAAAGACTCGCCCTAAACTGGCACCGTGTAACTGCTCCAGGGCGGGAGTGGGTCTCCGTCGCCTTGGATTTTCTGCCGAAGGGTGCTCACGCATCCTTCGGTTTTTTTCGATACGTATTTACACTCGATCGATTATGACCACATACGTCCCACGCCGCCGCCTGATCCAGGGCGCCGCAGCCGCTGCCGGCAGCGCATTGATGCCCCTGTCCGGCCAGGTTCTCGCCGCCGCCTCCGCGCGCTTTTCCATCGGCCCGAAAGACTTCCTCCTGGATGGCAAGCCGCTGCAGATCCGCTGCGGCGAAATGCACTTCGCGCGCGTGCCGCGCGAGTACTGGGGCCATCGCCTGAAGGCCATCAAGGCGATGGGACTGAACACCGTCTGCGCCTACCTGTTCTGGAACTACCACGAATGGCGCGAAGGGAAGGTCGACTGGCGCGGCCAGCGCGACGCGGCCGAATTCTGCCGCATGGCGCAGAAGGAAGGCCTGTGGGTGATCCTGCGTCCGGGCCCGTACGCCTGCGCCGAATGGGAAATGGGCGGGCTGCCATGGTGGCTGCTCAAGCACGACGGTGGCGCCTTCCTGCGCACGCGCGACCCGGCCTATGTGGAACCGGCGGCCCGCTGGATGCGCGAAGTCGGCCGCGCGCTGGCGCCGATGCAGGTTACGCACGGTGGACCGATTCTGATGGTCCAGGTGGAGAACGAATACGGCTTCTTCGGCGAAGACCTGGAATACCTGCGCGTGATGCGCAAGGCCCTGCTCGACGCCAAATTCGACGTGCCCCTGTTCCAGTGCAATCCCACCAACGCGGTGGCCAAGACCCACATTCCCGAACTGTTCTCGGTGGCGAACTTCGGCAGCGACCCGGCCAACGCCTTCAAGGTGCTGGACTCGGTGCAGAAAGGCCCGAAGATGTGCGGCGAATACTACTCCGGCTGGTTCGACACCTGGGGCGCGCCGCACCGCCGTGGCGACAACACCAAGGCCGTGATCGACATCCAGGCCATGCTCAAGGCGAACGGCTCGTTCAGCCTGTACATGGCGCACGGCGGCACCAGCTTCGGCCTGTGGGGCGGCTGCGACCGTCCGTTCCGGCCCGACACCACCAGCTACGACTACGACGCGCCGATCAGCGAAGCCGGCTGGGTCGGTTCCAAGTTCGAGGCTTACCGGGAAGGCATCCGTCCCTACCTGGCGCCGGGCGAAACGCTGCCGCCCGCGCCGGCCAGGAACCCCGTCATCACCATCGACGCCTTCGCGCTCAAGGAATCGGCGCCGGTGTTTGCCAACCTGCCGCCGCGCGTGATCAAGGACGTCTCGCCCAAGCCGATCGAACAGTACGACATCAGCCGCGGGCTGGTTGCCTACCGCGTCACGCTGCCGGCCGGACCGGCCGGCGTGCTCAAGGCGGCCAAGGTGCGCGACCTTGCCTGGGTCTACGTCGACGGCAAGGAAGCCGGCACCATGGACACGCGCTACCAGCGCTTCTCGGTGGCGCTGCCGGCGCGCAGCAAGCCGGCCACGGTCGACATCCTGCTGTACACGATCGCACGGGTGAACTTCGGTATCGAGGTGCACGACCGCAAAGGCCTGCACGGTCCGGTGACTTTCGTGCCGGCAGATGGCGCCGAGCAGGCGGTGGAGAACTGGCAGATCCGCGCCATCGATTTCGACGCCGATGGCGCGCTGCCGCCGCTCACATGGAAAGCGGGCCGCTCGAAGGGGCCGTCGTTTTACCGCGGCAGTTTTGCGGTTGGCAGCACCGGCGACACCTTCCTCGACATGTCGAGCTGGGGCCAGGGCATCGTCTGGATCAACGGCCGCTGCCTGGGCCGCTACTGGAGCATCGGCCCGACCCAGACCATGTACCTGCCGGGACCATGGATCAAAAAGGGCCGCAACGAAGTGGTGGTGCTCGACCTGACCGGCCCGCAGAATGCGCGCATCGCCGGCCTGGCCGAACCGATACTCGACGAGCGCCATCCCGAGAAGGACCTGGCGCGTCCGCCGAGCACCGTCAAGCCGCTGCTCGCTGGCGTCAAGCCGGTGCATGAAGGCGAGTTCGCGGCCGGGTCCAGCACCCAGGAGGTGCTGTTTGCCGCGCCGGTGACGGGGCGCCACTTCTGCCTGGAGTCGCTCAGTGCCTTCGACGGCAAGGACTTCGCGGCGGTCGCCGAGATCGCCCTGCTGGGCAAGAACGGCAAGACGCTGAACCAGTCGCTGTGGACCATCGCCTACGCCGACAGCGAGGAGCTGACCAAGGAAGACGGCTCGGCGCTGAACGCCATCAACGGCCAGAACACCGACCACTGGCATACCGCGTACAGCGGCAACGGCGTCAAGCCGGGGCACCCGCACCAGATCATCCTCGATCTGGGTAAATCGGTGGAGGTGGCGGGCGTGCGCTACACGCCGCGTCAGGGCGCAGAGGGCGTTACCGGACGTATCAAGCAATACCGTATGTATGTAGGCGACCGTCTGGTCAGCGCTTAATCAAGGAGGAGAACGATGGAACGACGTAATTTCATGCGCACGGTGCTGGCCGGTTCGGCACTCACCGTGGGCGCGGGCGAGAGCGCACTGGCGGCGACCGCCAAACCAGTGCTGCCAAAAAGCGGCAACGACCGCGAGTACATGGCCGGTCTGCTGCAAAAGATGGCCGAGCCGGTGCTGTCGGCCATGTCGCAGGGGGAGCTGGTCAAGAAGTTCGAGCTTGAAGTGAGCCCGACCTGGGATGGACGCGACAAGCGCGTGGCCTATCTCGAATGCTTCGGACGGCTAATCGCCGGCGCCGCGCCCTGGCTGGCGCTGGGCGACGATGGCAGCGCCGAAGGCAAGACGCGCAAGCGCCTGCAGCAGATGGCGCTGCAGAGCTATGTGCACTCGGTCGATCCGAAGAGCCCGGACTGCCTGCTGTGGAAAGGCCCCGCGCAGACGCTGGTCGATTCGGCCTATTACACCAACGCGCTGATGCGCGCGCCCGAGCAGCTGTGGGAGCCGCTGGACGCGGCCACCAAGCAGCGC
>CBFGOU010000632.1:0-3398 GCA_965650445.1 uncultured Oxalobacteraceae bacterium
GGAAACCCCTACCCAATTCGTCCAATGGCTGCGCTCGGTCGCGCCCTACATCCATGCCTTCCGCGGCAAGACCTTCGTCGTCGCCTTTCCGGGTGAACTCGTCACCGCCGGCGCGCTCCCCGTGCTGGCCCACGACTTGTCGCTGCTGGTGGCGCTCGGCATCCGCGTGGTGGTCGTGCATGGCTCGCGCCCCCAGGTGGCTGAACAGCTGGCGCTGCGCAATGTCGAAGGCCGCTTTCACAACGGCATCCGCATCACCGATACCGCCGCGCTCGAATGCGCCAAGGAAGCGGCCGGCGAATTGCGCCTCGATATCGAAGCCGCGTTCAGCCAAGGCTTGCCCAACACGCCGATGGCGCACGCTGCCATCCGCATCATTTCCGGCAACTTCGTCACCGCCCGCCCGCTCGGCGTGATCGACGGCGTCGATCTGGAACTGACCGGCATGACCCGCAAGGTGGCCGCCGAAACCATCCACGCCATCCTCGCCACCGACAGCGTGGTGCTGCTCTCGCCACTGGGCTTTTCGCCCACCGGCGAAGTGTTCAACCTGACCATGGAAGACGTGGCGGTCTCGGCCGCTATCGCCTTGCACGCCGATAAGCTCATCTTCATCAGCGAAACGCCGATGATGCTTGACCAGGCCGGCGCGGAAATCCGCGAACTGTCCTCGCACCAGGCCGAAGCCGTGCTCGAGGCCGGCTTCCTGCCGTCCGACGCCGCCTTTTACCTGCGCCACGCGATCAAGTCCTGCAACAGCGGCGTGCCGCGCGCCCACATCCTGTCCTTCGAAATGGATGGCTCGGCCCTGCTCGAACTGTTCACCCACGATGGCGTGGGCACCATGATCAGCCATGAAAACCTGGAAAGCCTGCGCCAGGCCACCATCGAAGATGTCGGCGGCATCATCAAGCTGATCGAGCCGCTGGAAGCGGACGGCACCCTGGTCAAGCGCGGACGCGAACTGATCGAGCGCGAGATCGACAATTTCTCGGTCATCGAGCACGACGGCGTGATTTTCGGCTGTGCCGCGCTGTACGGCTTCCCGGCCTCCAAGATGGCCGAAATGGCCTGCCTGACGGTGAACCCGGAAGTCCAGGCCCAGGGCGACGGCGAACGTATCCTCAAGCACATGGAAAACCGCGCGCGCGCGGCCGGTTTCAACAAGCTGTTCGTGTTGACCACCCGCACCTCGCACTGGTTCCAGAAACGCGGCTTCGTCCCGGCCCCGGTCGACGCGCTGCCGAAGGACCGCCAGCACATGTATAACTGGCAACGCAAATCCCAGGTATTGATTAAAACTTTATAATCGCGCTTTCACCCACCCGGTCAAAGCCACAACCACGCAACGCATTAGGAGCACAGATGGCCCGCACAGTTCATTGCATCAAACTTAACAAGGAAGCCGAAGGACTGGACTTCCCGCCCTATCCTGGCGAACTCGGCAAGAAAATTTACCTGCAGGTCTCCAAGGAAGCGTGGCAGGCATGGCTGAAGCACCAGACCATGCTGGTCAACGAAAACCGCCTGAACCTGGCCGACCAGCGCGCCCGCAAATACCTGGCGGCGCAGATGGAAAAGCATTTCTTCGGTGAAGGCGCCGATGCTGCCGCAGGCTACGTGCCGCCGACCGAATAAGCGCTGCCGGCCAGCGCCGACCATAAAAAAGGGAAACGCCAGCGTTTCCCTTTTTTTTATCTACATCGCCTTACACTGGCGCATTTCGCACTTGGCGCGGAACACTTTCCCGTTATCGCAGATCATGCGGTACACCTCGACCGGCCCCGGTTCGGTCATCAGGCCGGCGCCGACGCCGCCCACGCAGCCCTGCTGCCGGGCCATGTTTTCCACCGTCACCGAGGACACCCCGGCGCGGAACGGCACACGTTCGATCGGCACCCCGTCCGCATCGACCAGCTGAGGTTCAGCCTGCGCCCTGACCGGCACCGGCGCCACCCCCACCGCCTTGCGATGAAACATCTTGCAGCCACCCAGCAGGGCCACGCAGGAAATTGCCAGGATCAATCGTTTCATGTGTACCTCTGCGAGAAGTTATGGTTTAGAACGTCAGCTTCTTCACGCCGTCCGGCGTGCCCAGCAGACAGACGTTCGCGCCGCGCGCGGCAAACAGGCCGACCGCGATCACGCCGACGATCTGGTTGATCTGCGCTTCCAGCGCCACCGGATCGGCGATGTGCAGACCGGCCACGTCGATGATCTCGCCGCCATTATCGGTAATGAAGGCTTGCTCGCTGCCGGCTTTCAAACGCAGCTTCGGCTGGCCGCCCAGCGCCGCCAGCTGGCGCATGACGCCGTTGCGCGCCATCGGCAACACTTCCACCGGCAGCGGAAACTTGCCCAGCACCTCGACCAGCTTGGAACCGTCGGCGATGCAGACGAACTGGCGCGATACCGATGCCACGATCTTTTCCCGCGTCAGCGCCGCCCCGCCGCCCTTGATCATTGCGCCGCTGGCGGTGATCTCGTCGGCACCGTCGATGTAGACGGCGATGGCCGGCACGTCGTTCAGGTCGAACACCTCGATACCATGGCCGCGCAGGCGCGCCGCAGTCGCTTCCGATGAGGCAACGGTGCCCTTGATGCGGTCCTTGATCTTGGCCAGTTCATCGATGAAGAAGTTGGCGGTCGAGCCGGTGCCCACGCCGATGATTTCGCCATCGACCACATAATCGATGGCGGCACGGGCCACGGCTTGTTTCAGTTCGTCTTGAGTCATGAAGTAGTTGCAGTGAATGCGAAGTTGGAATGGCATTGCCGGCCGGGCCGACGATGCGCCATTTTAGCGGATCGCGCCTGCCCACCCCGGAATTTCCTCCGCCAATTTTTCTTTTCCCATGAATATGCAGCGAACCGGGCCCTGAACAATAACCGCAAGTTTGGGCAAGAAAGCAACGATCTATGAGAAAATGCCGACTAGAGAAAAATGCATCGCGTAGAAAAACTAGAAACCTAGAAGAGCGGAAACATTGAAATGAATGAAACACAGACAGTCCTCGTGGTGGACGACAGCCGCGTCTCGCGCCTGTTGGCGCGGCAATTTATCCTCAGCGCACAGCCGGACTGGAATATCGAAGAAGCGGCCAGCGGCGAAGAAGCCATCGGCAAGGCCAGCGCGCTCAACCCGGTCATGATCCTGGTCGACGTGAACATGCCCGGCATGGGCGGCCTGGCTGCCGCCGAACAATTACGCGCTGTCTGCCCGCGCGCCTACATTTCCCTGGTGACCGCGAACGTGCAAAACGCCACGCGCAACCGCGCCGCCGAACTGGGCGTCGGCTTCATGGAAAAGCCCATCACCGAAGCGCGCATCCACGCCCTGATCAAAGCACTGGCGCCAAACTAGCCATGTTCAATCTCAGCGAAATGCAGCACGACGC
>CBFGOU010000633.1:0-3396 GCA_965650445.1 uncultured Oxalobacteraceae bacterium
TTTTTGCGCCATGAACAGCCAGCCGTGCGCGCCAACCTGATTGCGCTGGGCAAGATGCCGGCTGACGGTTCCGCGCTGGACAGCTTTACCGCCCTGCGCACCTGGAAGAATACGTTTTAAGCCTGAACGATACCCAAGACCGCGTAAACCAGATAACATGTTCCCTTAGGAAACACTTCCAATACAACATGATGAACGCGCCGTTGCATGCCGCATAAGCTTGCGCCCGTAGCCGACCAGCCCGACCGCGCCCCGCGGCCGGCGCGGCGCCGCGCCCTGCTGCTGCTGGGCGCGGCCATCCTGCCGGCGCGCGCATGGGCGCAAAGCGCGCCCGCGCCACGTCCTGTCAGCGCTGAGCCGATCGGCGTGTTATTCCCTGATATTGGCGAGCCCTTCCGTAAAGTATTTACCGAAATTATCGAAGGCATCGAAGACCAGGCGCATGTGAAAGTACGCGCCTATCCGGTCACCGCGGCCCAGGATCCGGCGGAATTGGCGGCCGCGCTCAAGCGCGCCGGCACCAGGGTGGTGATCGCCCTGGGGCGCCAGGGATTGAAGGCCGCCAGCACGCTCGAGGCGCCGGTGATTATCAGCGGCGTGTCTTCGGTGCCGGATGGCGAGCGCCAGCTGGGCATTTGCCTCACGCCCGACCCGGCCCTGCAGTTCGCCCATCTGAAGAACCTGATGCCGACCGTGCGCCGGGTCATGATTGTCTACAATCCACAGAATAACGAGTGGCTGCTCAAGCTGGCGCGCGAAGCGGCCCGCGCCAGCAATCTGGAACTGGTCGGGCTCGAAGCGCGCGACCTGGCCAGCGCCGCGCGCCTGTACGAATCCGCGTTCGCCGGTGCGGACCGCAAGCGCGACGCGCTGTGGCTGCCGATCGACGCCACCACGGTCGATGAGGCGACCATCCTGCCGCTGGTGCTGCGCGAAGCGTGGAATCGCAGTGTGCCGGTATTTTCCAGCAGTATTGTTCACGTCAAGCGCGGCGCCTTGTTCGCGCTGTCGCCCAACAATCTCGACCTGGGCCGCAATCTTGCCAATCTCGCCACGGCCACCCTGGCCGGCGCGCCCCCGCCGCGCGGCATCATGCCGCTGCGCGACGTGCACTCCGCCCTCAATCTGCGCACCGCCAGCCACATCGGGATCAGCATTTCCGCCCGTGTCCAGCGCAGTTTCAATTTTCTGTATCCAGAACCGTAAGAAATTCGGTCGAAATACCACAATTCAAAATACTTTCTTTCGGGCACCTTGCCTGTCGTATACTGTTGCATTGTTTTGGGGTAAAACTTTCACTCCAAATTGACGAACATGCACCTCCCCTGCTGTTGAGCAATGATGAAATATTTTTACGATGCCAGCCGTCTGTTCGCGGCTGGAGCTTGCCTGTTGCTCGCCTTCCTGGCGCTTCTGCTGGGGCCGGCGAGCCAGGCCCGCGCCGAGGCGCTCGCTGGCGCCGGGCCGGGGTCCGCTTCGCCTTCGTCCGACCTGTTCGAACGGCTCGACAGCCCGGCCGGTGCCGGCCGCGGTGGCTATAACCTGCGCCCGATCACGGTGGCGCAGCTGGAAGACCAGTTGCGCCGCCCGGAATTGCAAGCCTCGGTCGGCAAGGGAGCGCTGGCGGTGCTCTATCCAAATGTATCCGAACCGTTTCGCAGCGCTTTCATCAGCATGATTCAGGGCATCGAGGACCGTACCCGCCTGCGCGTGCGCAGCTACCCGGTCGATGCCAAGGTCGACACGGCCGAATTGAATACCCAGCTCAAACGCAACGGGACCAGGCTGGTCATCGCACTGGGCCGCCAGGGCTTGACCGTCGCCTCCAGCCTGGACCGCGACATCACCGTGCTCGTCGGCGGCGCCCTGCTGCTGTCGGACGCGGAGATCGTCAACGTCAACGGCATCAGCCTGACGCCCGACCCGGCCCTGCTGTTTACCCGCCTGCGCACCCTGCTGCCCGATATCAAACGGGTGCTGGTGGTGTACGACCCCAAGAAGACCGAATGGCTGCTGCGCCTGGCGCGCGAGGCGGCCCGTGCGCAGGGGCTCGAGCTGGTGGCGCACGAAGCGCGTGACCTGAGCCACGCCGCCCATATCTACAGCACCCTGTTCGCCAATGCCGAAGCCAAGCGCGACGCGGTCTGGCTGCCGCACGATACCACCACGGTCGAAGAAAGCACCCTGCTGCCGCTGATCCTGAAGGAAGCCTGGAACAGCGGCGTGCCCATTTTTTCCAGCAATGTGCTGCACGTGAAAAAGGGCGCGCTGTTCGCCATGAGCCCGAACAACGTGGAACTGGGCCGCTCGCTGGCCAGCTCGGCGCTGGGCCTGATGGCCGGCGAAGTGCGCAAGAAAGGCGTGCAGCCTCTGCGCGAACTGCATACCGCCATCAATCTGCGTACTGCCAGCCACGTCGGCCTGACGATCGGGTACCAGCAGCAACGCACCTTCGACTTCATCTATCCGGAGCCATGATCTGATGTTCCATCACTTCCTACGCCGCACCGGATTTCGCCGCCAGCTGACCGTGCTTGTGTCGGCGGCGATTCTTGTCCTGGCGCTGTTCTCCTCGCTGATCAACTCCTGGGAAGCCAGTTCGCGCATGCGCGACTATTTCGTCGAGCAGGGCCAGCGCATTGCCGAGAACCTGGCGCGCCAGAGCACCCTGACGCTGCTGTATCACTCGGCCGAGAATGCCCATGAGGGGGTGGCCACCACCCTGGCCTTTCCCGACGTGCTGAGCGTGCAGATCACCGACGCCAGGCAGGTGGTCCTGCTGTCGAAGAGCCAGCCCGGCGGCAGCACCGACGCCGCGCCGGTCCTGGGCCAGCCGCTGGCCCACGCCGCGCTGGCGGCCGAGTCGGACGATGCCTGGCGCTTCGCCGCGCCGGTGTACGGCGGCCAGGGCGACGCCTCGCCCTTCGAGCTGCAGGAATCCAAGCCGCAGCTGCTCGGCTATGTGCATGTGGCCATCGGCAAGGGCACGCTCAAGCGCCTGACCTGGTCGCTCCTGCTCGGCAATCTGGTCATCACCCTGTCGTTCGCGGTGATCCTGCTGGCCGTGGTGCGCCTGCTCACGCGCCACATGATCAACCCGCTCAACGCGCTGTCGAACCTGATGCGGCGCGCCGAGTCGGGCGAGTCGGGCATGCGCGCCGCGCCGGCCGGCCCGCGCGACCTGATCGAAATGGCGGTCGCCTTCAACAAGATGATGAACGTGCTGGAACAGCGCGAGGCCGAGCTGAAGCAATCGCGCGACGCCGCCGTCAGCATGGCGCACATGAAGGCGCAATTTGCCGCCACCGTCAGCCACGAAGTGCGCACGCCGCTCAACGGCGTGGTCGGCATGCTCGACATGCTCAAGGAAATGAGCCTGAACAAGCGCCAGGCCGA
>CBFGOU010000634.1:0-3384 GCA_965650445.1 uncultured Oxalobacteraceae bacterium
GCCGGCGTGCCGCACCTGCTGCGCTGGCGGCCGCGGCGCGCTGTCGGGCAGGTCTCGTACTCAGCCTATCTGTGGCCCTGGCCGCTGTTGGCGTTCTACCGCTACGGCTACGGTCAACCGGGCCTGGCGAGTGGTACCGCGATTTTCCTGCTCACGCTGCTGCTGGCCTGGCTGACGTATGCGCTGATCGAACAGCCATTCCGGACAGTGCCGGCCGGCCGTTGGCGCGCCATTTTTGGTGGCTATGGTGTGGCGACCATGGCCGTCGGCGTGCTCGCACTGGCCGTGGTCTATCCGCAGGCATTGATCAACCGCGTTCTCGATACCGGTTACCACGAGCGCTTGGCCAAGGTGCGCGCCAACGATCACGCGCCGACCGATTTTGATTACGTGTGCATGCGCAAGGTCCTGGTTGAGAAAGACGGCGCCGATCCCCGCTGCATACTGAACCGGGAGGCGGCGGCGGGGCAGCCGCCATCGGTGCTGTTGTGGGGGGATTCCAATGCGGCGCACTACGTCGGGATGGTGGACGAGTTCGCACGCCGGGGCGGGTATAGTGTCCGTAACCTGTCGGCGGGAACGTGCGCACCGGTACTCGGTCCAGTGGACGGCTTCGTCGATCAGGCGCGCGCGCCGTATTGCCTGGCATCGCAGCAGGTGATAGCCGAAGTGCTCAAGTCGACCGGCGTCGTCATCATCGCCGCCGCATGGACAGTGTACCAAGACCGCTCGACCGTATTCATCGAGCGCTTTTTCGCCACAGTCGAGCGCTTGACGAAGCAAGGGAAACAGGTCGTGTTAATTGGGCGCATCCCCCTATTCAATGATTTCGACCGCCTGTGCGCCGCCAAGGCGCTCACCTACCCATGGCGCCGCTGCGATCCGCTGCACCTTCCAATGGACGAGCACGTGGCAGCCATGAACGAGAAGCTGCAACAGTTTGCGCACACACATTCCGGGGTGACGTATTTCGATGCCACCAGCTACCTGTGCCCCAACGGAGTCTGTTCCACCCATAGCGCCGGCGGCGAACAGCTGTATTACGATTACGGTCACTTATCCGTCCCTGGCGGCCGCCTGCTGGGCCAGGCTATTCTGGAAAAGCAAGGCTTGCCACCGCCGTTCCGGATCGATCCACCGCTCCAGTCGGCAAGGGACGCATCGACGCCATCGATTACACCGTTTTGACATTGTGCCAAAAACCGCGAAGCGCACTCCGGCGTGATTTGCTGATGTCAAAATTGAAAATATAATGCTGAGGCAGCGATATTTCGAAGCCATGAAAAAGCCACGCTTGCTTGGTTGTGGTGCAAAGGCTCAGGAGCTTGCTGAAACCACCCAACTATCCGCATAATCGCGTTAAAGTGTCGTTTCCTTTGGATAACGGCTTGCGGTTCGATGCCGCGCCCTGCACACCGGATTGTCGGGTCAGCGTTGCACCATCCCCACTACTTAGAAAATCACGCTATGAAAATCACTATCATCGGTACAGGTTACGTCGGCCTGGTTTCTGGAGCCTGCTTCGCCGACGTCGGCAATACGGTTTTATGCCTCGATGTTGACGCCCGCAAGATCGACATGCTCAATCGTGGTGAGATTCCCATTCATGAGCCGGGCCTGGATGCACTTGTGACCCGCAACGCGGCGGTCGGCCGCCTGCTGTTTTCCACCAGCTATGATGAAGCGGTAGCCCATGCGGAGGTGATTTTCCTGGCGGTTGGCACGCCACCGGATGAGGATGGCAGCGCCGACCTTACCCACATCCTGTCGGCTGCGCGCAGCATCGGCCAGCGCATCAACAAGCCGCTGGTGGTGGTCGACAAGTCGACTGTCCCGGTCGGTACCGCTGACAAGGTCAGCGCCGCCATCGCCGGCGAACTGGCCAAGCGCGGCGTCGAGGTCAACTTCGCCGTGTGCAGCAATCCCGAATTTCTCAAGGAAGGCGCGGCCATTGAAGACTTCATGAAGCCGGACCGCATCGTGGTCGGCAGCGACGATGCGCGCGCCACCAAGCTGATGCGCCAGCTGTACGGCCCGTTCAGCCGCAACCACGAAAAACTGGTGGAAATGGACATCCGCAGCGCCGAATTGACCAAGTACGCCGCCAACGCCATGCTGGCCACCCGGATCAGCTTCATGAACGAACTGGCCAACCTGGCCGAAGTGCTGGGCGCCGACATCGAGGCGGTCCGCCTGGGCATGGGCCTGGATGCCCGCATCGGCCCGCAATTTTTGTACGCCGGCATGGGCTACGGCGGCTCCTGCTTCCCCAAGGACGTCAAGGCGCTGATCAAGACCGCCTCGACCCTGGACCAGCAGCTGCACGTGCTCAACGCCACCGAAACGGTCAACGACAACCAGAAAAATGTGTTGTTCAACAAGCTGTGCCGCTTCTATGGCGGCGCCGCCGGCCTGAAAGGCAAGACCATCGCGCTGTGGGGCTTGTCGTTTAAACCGAACACCGACGACATGCGCGAAGCGCCCAGCCTGGTGCTGATCCGCGCGCTGTTCTCCGCCGGCGCCCAGGTGCGCGCCTACGATCCGGTCGCCAGCGACGAAGCCCGGCGCGTGCTGGCAGCCGAGCATGGCGAAGCGCGCCTGGCCCAGTCGCTGGTGCTGGCCGCTTCGGCCAAGCAAGCCGCGCAGGACGCCGATGCGCTGGTCCTGGTGACCGAATGGAAGGAGTTCCGCGCGCCCGACTTCACCGATCTGGCCCAGGTCCTGCGCAGCAAGGCCATCTTCGACGGCCGCAACATCTATGATCCGGAAACCGTGTCGGCAGCCGGCCTGCGCTATGAAGGCATCGGCCGCCTGAGCAAGGAAGCGCGCGTATGACGGACGGCCAGCACACGGTCCTGGTGACGGGCGCGGCCGGCTTTGTCGGCAGTTTCGTGGCAGCCCGCCTGGCCGCCATGGGACACAAGGTGGTTGGCTGCGATAACTTCAACGACTACTACACGCCCCAGCTCAAGCATGACCGCGTGCAGGCGCTGCTGGTTCCCGCCGGCGTCGACTGCCTGACCGTCGAACTGGCCGATACCGCCCAGGTGGCGGCGCTGTTCGACCAGGTCAAGCCAACCCTGGTCGTGCACCTGGCCGCCCAGGCCGGCGTGCGCTATTCGATCGACAATCCGGCGGCGTACATCCAGTCCAATCTGGTCGGCTTCGGCAATATGCTCGAAGCTTGCCGCCAGCATCAGGTTCAGCACCTGCTGTACGCCAGCAGCAGCAGCGTGTACGGCCAGAACGCCAAGGTGCCGTTCAGCGAAAGCGACCGGGTCGACCACCCGGTCTCGCTGTACGCGGCGACCAAGAAATCCAATGAGCTGATGGCCCATTCCTACAGCCATCTGTTCAAGCTGCCGACCACCGGCCTGCGCTTTT
>CBFGOU010000635.1:0-3376 GCA_965650445.1 uncultured Oxalobacteraceae bacterium
GCGAGCTGGTAATCGCACCATAGGTTGGCCATGCGCCTGGCGACGTTGGGCGGCAAGTTGCCCGCGCGCGATAGCTCGCCCGCCTCGATCAAGTGGTCGAACTGGGCATCGAGCACCGCAACATTACCGCTCAGCGACAGTTGATGGCTGGGCCGCCAGCTTGCCGCCAGTTCCACCCCGTGCGACGATTGGCTGCCGCTGTTCACCGTCAAGGTGGGAGCGGCGGCGTCGCGTGACAGAATGTTGTCCAGCTTCGCCCTGTATACCGCCACCGTGTAGTCGACGCTACCGCCCATCAGCGTCTGCTTGAGCCCGATCTCCGACTGTGTCCCCCTGGAGAGTTCGAACGCGGCATTGGCCGCACTCAGCAGCAGGAGATTGCCCGATCCCACAGGCGCCGACGCGCTCGTGTGCTGCACATACAGCGCCATATCCCGGCTCACATTCCACACGCTTCCCAGACGCAGGGAGCGCGCCCTGTCGTCCTGCGCAAAGGCGGTGGCCAGTCCGGTATTGAGGTCGAAGGTATTACGTTCGACCTTGACGCGCTCCTGGCGCAGTCCGGCCACCAGGGTCCACTGCGGCGTGAGCCACAGCGCGTCTTCCGCAAACAGGGCGAGCGACGGCAGACGCGTTGTGAAATTGGTCCGGTTACCTGCTCCCGCGTAGATAGCGGGGTCCGCGCTGAAGGCGGCGAAGCTGCCGTTCACTGGCTGCAGGATATCAACGCCGAGCAGCGCATCGGCCGCGGCCGACCCATTGGAAAAGCGCCGTTCAGTGGAAAAAACCGTTCGGCTATAGTCCGCGCCGGCGCTGAAGCGATGCTTCATGCCGGCCAGGCTGCCCTGGTGGCGTACCTCCAGGCGGTTGTTGAGCACCTTGTGATCGTGGGTAACGCGGACCAGGTCGCGCGTCAATCTGCCGGGCTCGGCATAGGCAAGGCTTTCGGCATTGCGCCACAGCCGGTCAGCACTGTACCAGGACAATTCATTGCTTACCTTCCAACCTGGCGCCCCATCCCAGACCAGTTTGGCGCGCATCCAGACGGTGTCCGACTCGGTCAGCGCATCGTTCACATTGAAATTGCGAAAAGCGATGCGGCGCTCGATCACGCGCCCGCCCGCATCGGCGACCGCCGCGCCCGGATCGGCGGCGAAGGCACGCGGCACCAGCGGTGTGCCCTGGTACGACTGGAGCCTGTCAGCCACGGCATCGACGCGCAGATCGAGCTTGAGTTCACGCGTAAGCGCAGTGGAAAACGCGACGCTCAGATTATCGTAGCGCTGCCCGGTGCGCTCCACATAGCCATCGGTGCGCAGGTGGCTATAGTCCAGGCGCAGCGCCGAAGCCTCGCCGACGGGACGATTGAGGTCGATCGCCGCGCGCCAGGTACCGAAGCTGCCATAGGACAGCAGCGCTTCGGCAGACGCGGCCCGGCTGTCGGGGCGGCGCGTCACGAAATTGATCACCCCGCCGATCGCGCCATCGCCGGCCATCACCGATGCGGGGCCGCTCAGCACCTCGATCCGCTCGAGATTCCAGGCATCCTGGGTGCGCGCGCTCATGGTTGGTACGGAAATGCGGCTGCCGTCATACAGATAGCTGAAAAAGCCCGCCGTGAAACCGCGCGCCGACGACAGCGATGGGGACGACGCATTGCCGCCCTGGGCAACTCCGACGGCGCCGCGCACGGCTTCGTCCAGCGTGCGCGCGCCGCGCGC
Source organism: uncultured Oxalobacteraceae bacterium (assembly GCA_965650445.1). Taxonomy (GTDB): domain Bacteria; phylum Pseudomonadota; class Gammaproteobacteria; order Burkholderiales; family Burkholderiaceae_D; genus Telluria_A. Next base: position 1,722 of record CBFGOU010000635.1, read on the forward strand.
TTCAAGCACGCTGCGCTCGATCATCTGCACCGAGGCAGGCGTCTCCTGTAGCGTCAGTCCCAGCCGGGTTCCGACATCGGCGCCGGGCGCCTGCGGATCCGCGCGCGTGCTTTCGATCACGACCACCGGCATGACCGTCTCGGCCGCCGTCAGTGGTGCGTAGAGGCACAGCAATAAATAGGACAATTTCTTTAACTTCACAGCGCGACTCCTAATGATAGTGAGGTATCATTATCGTTCACGATCATTTCAGATCGCAACAGCAAACTTCAGCGAAGCTCGAAAAACCGTACATGAAAGCCGTCCTCGACATACAGGGCGTGAGCCGCCGCTTTGGCGCCCACCTTACGCTCGACAATCTGAACATGCAGCTGCACGCCGGCGACGTGTATGCCTTGCTGGCCCCAAACGGTGCCGGCAAGACGACCACGCTCAAGCTGATCCTGGGATTCCTGCCTGCCGACAGCGGCCGCATCGCCGTCTGCGGCAACGATGTGCGCACCGATCCGGCGGCAGCGCGCCGGGCGCTGGCCTATCTGCCGGAGCAGGTGGCCCTGTATCCCGAGTTGAGCGGCCTGGAAAATCTGCGCTATTTCACACTGCTGGCGGCGCTTGAGCTCGACGCGCCCACGCTGCGCCGCCTGCTCGACGAGGCCGGCCTGGCCGCGGGCGCGCATGACCGGCCGGCAGCGACCTATTCCAAAGGGATGCGCCAAAAAGTCGGGATCGCCATCGCCTTTGCGCGCGAGGTCCGCCTGCTCCTGCTGGATGAGCCGACCTCCGGCCTCGATCCCGCTGCCGCGGCCGAGCTGAGCGGCATCATCCGGGCCGCCGCGGCGCGCGGCGTGGCGGTCCTGATGGCCACCCACGACCTGTACCGCATCAACGAAGTGGCAACCCGTGCCGGCCTCCTGCATGCAGGCCGGATTGCCTGCGAGGTCGATCCGCGCCACGCAGGTCCGGCGCTGCTGGAGCAGTTCTTTACGGCCCCCCTCGTCCAGTGATGGCGCCATTCGTTTCACTGGCATTGGTCGAGCTGCGCCGGCTGTGGCGCCAGCCGCGCCTGCGCTGGCTGGCCCTGATCGCGCCGCTGCTGATGGCGCTGTTTCTGGGCGCCTGGCACGATGCCAAGGACCTGGCACGCCAGCGCCTGCGGTTTGCCGATGCCGAACGCGCGCGCTGGCTGGCGCAGGGCCCGAAGGATCCGCACAGCGCGGCCCACTTTGGCGTCTGGGCGGTCAAGCCGGCCTCGCCGCTGAGCGTGCTGACACCCGGCGTCGAGCCCTTTGTAGGCCTGGCGGTGTGGCTGGAGGCACACAAGCGCAATGAGATGATTTTTCGGCCGCGCCAGGATGCCGATCCCGTGATGCGCGGGTCAAGCTCAGTGGGCCAGATACTCGAACAGCTCGGACCGTTGATCGCCATCCTGCTCGGCTTTGCCGCCTTTGCCCACGAGCGCGAGCGCGGCACCTTGCGCATGGCACTGGCCAATGGCGCGGGAAGCGGTCCGATGGTGCTGGTTCGTTGCGCCGTCAACAGCGCACTGCTGCTGTGCGTGCTGATGCTGCCGGTGCTGGCAGGCGGCGTGCTGGCGCTGCTCTCGCTTCCCGGCGCGCTCATGTGGCAAGGCGGCGCGCGGCTGATCCTGTGGACCG
>CBFGOU010000636.1:0-3368 GCA_965650445.1 uncultured Oxalobacteraceae bacterium
GCTGGCGCCGTTCGAGCCGCACCGGCTGGCGTTGCTGACGGCGCAGCAGGAAGCGCAGCTGCGCAAGGAAAGCCCGCAGTACTGGCTCGATGCCGCGCTGGCGCGCCTCTATTCGGCCTTCTCCGGCCCCAAGCTGGGCTCCTTCCAGGACGATCCGTTCGGCCTGTTCAGCGGCTGGGTGCAGCAGCGCGCCGGCGAAACCCCGGTGCGTCCGCGCGACGGCCGCCTGTTCGTCGGCGACGCCGAGCGCCAGTACGTGGTGCTGCCGCTGACCATGACGGCGCCGGCGCTGTCGCTCACGGCCCAGCGCCAGGTGGTGCCGCTGCTGCACGCCGCCGCCGATGCGGCGCGCGCCGCCGCGCCCGGCGTACGGGTGATCAGTGCCGGCGTGGTGCTGCACGCGCATGCGGCCGGCGCGCAGGCCGAGGGCGAAATGTCGACCATTGGCGCCGGTTCCCTGATTGGCATCGTGCTGCTCACCTGGCTCATGTTCCGCTCGCTGCGCCCGATCGCGCTGGTGCTGCTGTCGATCGGGATCGGCTTTCTCGGTTCGCTGTCGGTGTGCTGGCTGCTGTTCGGCCGTATCCATTTATTGACCCTGGTGTTCGGCGCCAGCCTGATCGGCGTGGCCCAGGACTACGGCATCTACTTCCTGTGCAACCGCCTGGGCGACACCCAGCTCGATTCGCGCCAGCTGCTGCGGCGCCTGCTGCCGGGCCTGTCGCTGACCTTGCTGGCGGCGGTGATCGGCTATCTGGGCCTGGGCTTCACGCCGTTCCCGGGCCTGCGCCACATGGCGGTGTTTTCCGCCGTCGGCCTGGTGTTCGCCTGGCTGACCGTGGTGTGCTGGTTCCCGCGCATGGTCGGCGCCGGCGTGCTGCGGCGCGGGGTGCTGGCCGACCGCTACGGCGCGCTGCTGGCACGCTGGCCGCGTGCGCGCGCCGACACCCTGACCCTGGGCGCCGGGATCGTGTTCGCGCTGCTGGCGGCGCTGGGCCTGTCGCGCCTGTCCACCAACGACGATATCCGCTCCCTGCAAAATCCGCCGCGCCAGCTGGTCGACGACCAGATCGCGCTGAGCCGCCTGCTCGAAGCCGCCACGCCGGTGCAGTATTACCTGGTGCGCGGCGCCAGTGCCGAACAGGTGCTGCGGCGCGAAGAACTGCTCAAGCAGCGCCTCGATCCGCTGATCGCGGCCGGCCGCCTGGGCGGCTACCAGGCGCTGTCGAACTGGGTGCCGTCGGCGCACAGCCAGGCCGCGCACCGGTCGCTGGTGCAGGACCGGCTGCTCGCTCCAGATGGCCCGCTCGACATGCTGGGCCAACGCATCGGCGAGGATGGCGCCTGGGTAGCGGCCACGCGCGCGCACCTGACACGCCAGGTCGAGCCGCTGACCGCCGAGGCGTTCCTGCGCACCGCGCCGAGCGAACCATGGCGCCATCTGTGGCTGGGCCAGGTCAATGGCGTGTACGCCAGCATCGTGGCGCTGCGCGGCTTCGGCATGGCCGCGCTGCCGGCCCTGCGGACGGCGGGGCAGGGCATGGAAGGCGTGCAGTGGGTCGACAAGGTGGCCGAGATTTCATCGGTGCTGGGCCGCTACCGCGCCTACATGGGCTGGGTGGTGGTAGCCGCTTACGGCCTGGTGCTGCTGATGCTGTTGCCGCGCTATCGCGGGCGCGCCTGGCGCGTACTGGCGCCGACCGCGCTGGCCAGCGTGGCCACGCTGGCGATCCTGGCGCTGGCCGGCCAGCACCTGCAGCTGTTCCACGTGCTGGCGCTGATGCTGCTGCTGGGCGTGGGCGTCGACTACGGCATCTTCATGCAGGAGCAGCGCGGAACCATCGCCTGGATGGCCGTGGGCCTGTCGGCGGCCAACACGATATTGTCTTTCGGTCTGCTGGGACTGAGCCACACGCCGGCCCTGCAGGCCTTCGGCTCGACCATGCTGATCGGGACGGCACTGGCCTGGCTGCTGGTGCCGTGTTTTACGGAGGATGCGCAGCATGCGTAAGGCTTTTTTGTGCGCCGTGGTGGCGCTCCTGTTGACGGCCTGCGCCCATGCGCCGGCGCCGGCCCGCCTCGGGCTCAAGCTCGCGCCGGCGGCGCTGGGCGAGACCGTCAGCGTGCAGCAGCATCTGATGGTCGAGCGCCAGGGCCGCATCGACGAGCTCGACGCCGCGCTGGAAATCGACGCGAAGCAGGTGCAGATCGTCGGGCTGGCGTTCGGCCAGCGTGTACTCACCGTCGCCTTCGACGGCGACAAGCTGACCACCTGGCGTCACTTGATGCTGCCGCGCGAAGTGCGCGCCGAAGACGTGCTCGAAGACGTGCAGCTGGCCCTGTGGCCGGTCGATGCCATCGCGCGCGTGCTGCCGGCCGGCTGGCGCATCGAGGAGCAGGGGCTGGTGCGCACGCTATACCTGAACGACGTCCTGGTGACCGCCATCGCCTACAGCGGCCTGCCGCGCTGGAGCGGCACCGTCACCCTGGACAACCGGCGCTACGGCTACCGGCTCACCATCACATCGGCACCATGAACATCTATCTGAACGAATGCGCCATCGTCTGCGCGCTGGGTGACAGCCATGCGCAGATCCGCCGCCGCCTGTTTGCGGGCGAAAGCGGGATCGCGCCGACCGAAGCCTGCTCGCCCGGCCGCCTGCTGCCGCTGGGCCGGGTCACGGCCAGCCTGCCGGACGATGGCGATTTGCCGTTGACGCAGCGCAGCCGTAACAACCGGCTGGCGCTGGCCGCGCTGGCGCAGATCCGGCCGGCGCTCGACGCCGCCATCGCCCGCTTCGGTCCGGCCCGGGTGGCGGTGGTGCTGGGCACCAGTACCTCGGGCATCGCCGAAACCGAGCTTGCCTTGCGTGCCCACGCGGCCGGCCAGGCGCTGCCGCAGGGCTTCCATTACGCCCAGCAGGAAATGGGTTCGCCCGCGGCCATGCTGGCCCAGGTGCTGGGCGTGAGCGGCCCGGCCTACACCCATTCGACCGCCTGCGCGTCGGCCGCCAAGGCCATGGCCAGTGCAGCGCGCCTGCTCAGGATGGGCCTGTGCGACGCGGTGGTGACGGGCGGCGTCGACACGCTGTGCGCCTTCACCGTGGCCGGCTTCGGCGCGCTCGAATCGGTCAGCGCCGAGCGCTGCAACCCGCTCAGTGCCAACCGCAGGGGCATCAATATCGGCGAGGGCGCGGCGCTGTTCCTGATGACGCGCGAGCCGGCCGCGGTGGCGCTGTGCGGCTGGGGCGAATCGTCGGACGGCCACCATATGTCGGCGCCCGATCCGGCTGGCGGCGGTGCGCGCATTGCCATCGAGGCAGCGTTGGCGCGCGCCGGCATCAACGCGGCGCAGGTCGATTACATCA
>CBFGOU010000637.1:0-3367 GCA_965650445.1 uncultured Oxalobacteraceae bacterium
CTTAACACGGTGGAACCGCCGATTCTTGAACTCGGAACCGCCAGGCTGCTGGAGGGCGACAAGCCCTGGTATGAGGAGCGCCTGCCTTTGGTCGCGGATCGCGTGCGCGTCCGGCTGGAGCAACTTTCCAGTCGCCTTGGCGATGCCGAATGGCTCGATGGTCCGTTCAGTGCGGGCGACCTGCTGATGGTGTCGGTGCTGCTCAGGTTGAAACCATCTGGCATCCTGAACGAATATGCGAACCTTGCCGCCTATGTCGCCCGTGGCGAAGCGCGGCCCGCCTATAAGCGCGCCTTCGACGCTCAGCTGGCGGTAAATGCCGGCAAGTTACGGACCGGCTGATTCGATAGGTCACCGCTACGTGTGGAGACCTCAGATATTACGTATCCGGGCTGGACACATTGGCTTGACTTGATGCAGCCCATGAAAAAGTCTAGCATCTTCATGGGCGCGGCGCTGCACTCAGTTGGGCCGGACCACGCCATGGAAGCGCACTTCAGCCAGATTGCCAAACCAGGCGGCAGCGTTGTAAATCCGAATGTAGCGGTAGGACAGGCTACTGCTGACCGACAGGGCTTGCCATTCCGGTGTCGCTGCCGCAGGCGCGGTCAAAGTCGTCCAGCTCGCATTGTCGTTCGATCCCTGGATCACCACACCGCTGGCGCGCGTGTAGTAGTTGTCCTGCCGCGCAGCCAGTTCCACCTTGGTGAGAACGGCCTGGTTGCCGGTCTTGAAGTCGAACGTGATGTAGGCGCCGCTGCCTGAATTGTTGCTGCCGGTGCGGAAATCCGAGATGCTGGCGGTCCCGTCGAACAGCTTGTTCACCTGCGCCAGCGTGTCCGTCGCGCTGCGGTTGACGGTGGAATCGATCAGCGTGGCGATCGCAGGAATATTACCGATCACATCGGATTCATCGGCCAGGTACAGCGTGCTGCCGTCGGTGGTGGCGGTGACGGGGGCGCCGCTCATGCCGCTCTGCAGCTTGTAATTGAGGACGAAGGTCACCGCGCCAGGCGCCACACCCTTGGGCAGGGTGGCGGTGGCGGTGAAGCTGATGTTGTCCGACGTGCTCACGGTGGCTGCCTGGCCCTGGATCGTGGCGCTGACATCGGTCACCGCTTCCTTCGCCGTGAAGCTCAGGTTGACGGTGCTGCCCGCTCCGATGCGGTTGCGCAGCGACTGTGTCGAGCTGATCGATACTGCCGCAGACTTGTTGGTCTGCGCCACGCCGTGCAAGCGCAGCTCGGCCATGTTGCCGAACCAATTGCCGCCATTGTAGACCCGGATGTAGCGATAAGGCTGGGTGTTATTGATCGCCAGCTGCTGCCACTCGGGCGTCGAGACGGCGGAACCCGACAGGGTGGTCCAGCTGGCGTTGTCGTTGGAACCCTGCACCACGGCGCCGGCAATGCGGGTGGAGTATTGATCCTGGCGGGCGAGCAGGGTGACCCGTGACAGCGCGGCATAGCCGTCCTCTTTCATGTCGAACGTGATGTAGGCGCCGCTCCCTGAGTTGTTCGTGCCCGTGCGGAAATCCGAGATGCTGGTGGACGAGTCGAACAGGCTGTTCACCGACGCCAGCGTGACCGCCGCGGTCCGGTTGACGGTCGAATCGATCAGCGTGGCGATCGCAGGAAGATTCTTGATCACATCGGATTCATCGGCTACGTACAGGGTGCTGCTGTCGGTGGTGGCGGTGATGGGGGTGCCGGTCATGCCGCTCTGCAACTGGTAATTGAGCACGAAGGTCACGGCGCCCAGCGCCGCGCCCTGGGGCATGGTGGCGGAGGCAGTGAAGCTGATATTGTCCGCGGTGGACACGGTGGCTGCCTGTCCCTGGATTGTCACGTTAACATTGGTCACCGCTTCCTTCGCCGTGAAGCTCAGCTTGACGGTGTTGCCCGCTGCGATGCGGTTGCGCAGCGCCTGCGGCGAACTGATCGATACTGCCGCGATGCGGTTGGCCTGGGCCACGCCATGTACCCGCAGCTCGGCCATGTTGCCGAACCAGGTGCCGCCGTTGTAGACCCGAATGTAGCGGTAAGGCTGGGCGTTATCGATGGGCAGTTGCTGCCAATCGGGCGACGACGCTGCGGCCCCCGAGATGGTGGTCCAGCTGGCGTTGTCGTTGGAGCCCTGCACCACGGTGCCGGCAATGCGGCCGGACTGGTCCTGACGGGCGAGCAGTTCCACGCGCGACAGCGTGGCGCTGCCGTCCTCCTTGAAGTCGAACATCAGATAGGCGCCGGCGCCGCTGCCATTGAGGCGGAAGTCGGTAAACGAGCCAATGTTGCTGTCGACCAGCAAGTTCGCCGTCGTTTTCAGGTCGGCCGCATTCCTGCCGCTGGAATCGGTCAATGCCGTGATGTCCATCAGGTTGGCGATGTAATTGGTCTGGTCCGAGATGAACAGGGTGCTGCCGTCGGTGGTGAAGTAGGTGGTATCGGCGTCGATGCCCGCAGCCGTCTTGTAATTGAGCACCAGTTTGACTGGGGCGGTGTCCGGCGTGGCCGGCGCGACCCAGGTGGCCGTCCAGTTCAGGTTGTCGGCCGTGGTCACGGCGACGGCCTGGCCCTGCAGGGCGAGACGGACATTGTTGATCGGGGCGGATGAGGTGAAGCTCACCTTCACGATATTGCCTGGCACGATGCGCTTCTTCACACTTTGGTCCGAGCTGATCGAAACAGCCAGCAACAGGTTGACCGCCTCGTGGCGCGCGCCGATGATCCTGAATTCAGACAGTTCGAGCATGTTGCTGCTGGGCTTGACCATCTGGATCTTAATGAAGCGGAATCTGTCATCCTTGAGGTCGTCCTGCACCTCCAGCGTCTGCATGTCCTCAATGGCCGAAGTCATTTCAGGCGTCAGGCGGGTCCAGGTTTCATTGTCATTCGAGCCGAAGATCGCGACCCCGCCAATGCGGGTCGGGAAGCTGGCGCGCACCTGCAGCTGGAAGGTGCTGGCGGAAACCCGGTAGTTGGCGCCGAAATCGAGCGTATGGGACAGGTTCTGGGCGAGGGTGTACACGACGAAGGTGTCAGGCTGGCTGTCCAGCGCGTTTGGCACTTGGGTGCCAAAGGTGGACGAGCTCAGCATGTTGGCGTAATTCATGCTGCCATCGTCCAGCAAGGGCGTCAGCAGCTGCAGGCCGGCGACGGCGTTGCCTAGCGTGGCAAGTTTGGCGGCGAACGCATCGTCAGTGGCGCTGCTGACGGCGGCCATGACGTCGGCGTAGGCGGCGTTGTAGGTGGACCGCGAGGCGGTGGTGTAGGTGGTGCCAACCTGGTAGCCGTCGTTGGCGGCGGCGACGGCGGAAGGGCGGTCGGCCGTCACGACCACCTTTACCAGCTTGGCGTTCACCGTCGTG
>CBFGOU010000638.1:0-3361 GCA_965650445.1 uncultured Oxalobacteraceae bacterium
CATGCAGCTGGCGCACATGGCCAGGAGCACGCCTTTCCACACGGCCCAGCATGTAGCGGCTGCTCTCATACGGCGCGCACCTGCTCAGAATTCATGCCTCAGCCCGATAGTGTAAGTCCGCCCGATCGCGCCCGCCAGATGGAAGGACGGATTGAAATTCTGGTTGATATAGGAACTGGGGTCCAGCGGGGCGATGCGGTCGAACAGGTTGCCCACCGAAAAATAGACGGACGTCTTGTCCCTGAACCGGTAGCTGCCATTGAAGTCCACGCTGGTGAACGAGGCCACGCGGCAGCCGCCCGGCGCCGGATCGCCGTTGTCGAAATGGTTGAAGCAGTCGGCGGCCTCATTGTCCTTGTTGCTGTAGCTGCCTACGTAATTGACATTGGCCGATACGTTGAAGGGATCGCGCTCCCAGCTGAGCGCGAGGTTGGTCTTGTAGTGCGGCGTGCCGGTATTGCCGCTCACCACCATGGGGCCGTGGGTGCCGGCATATTGGACCGTGGTGCCGCCGACAAAGGCCTTCTTGAAGGAATGCAGATAGGTGGTGCGCAGCTTGGCGCCCAGCGTGCCGTAAGCCCCCATCGAGATGCGGTGGCTGACATCGAAATCGATGCCGTTCAGGCGCGACTTGGAATTGTTCTCGAACGGCGTGCTCACTTCCTGCACATTGCCCTGCGCGTCGAAGATCAGCTTGGCGTTCGGCCAGCCCGAGCCGCCGGCCAGGATGGCGAACGGATCGACGCCATTGATCTCGTTGCGCCGTTCCAGCCACCAGGCGCTGGCGCCCAGGCTGCTGCCGCGGCGCGGTTCGTAGATCACCCCCAGCGTCAGCGTCTTGGACTTTTCCGGACTCAGATTCGGGTTGCCGAGATTTCTGAGCACGCTGAGAAAGCCATTCCCGGTGAGATCCAGCGCGGCCGCGAAGGTGTTGGTGCTGCCCAGCTCGACGGGATTGGGGGCGCGAAAGCCGGTGGCAAAGGTGCCACGGAGCGCCAGCGTGCTCCATGGCGTCCATTTGAAGCCGAACTTGGGCGTGACCGAGGAGCCGACATCGCGCACCTTGTCGGCGCGCACGGCGGCATCGAACTGGAATTGCCTGGTCAGGGGCGCACTGGCCTCGGCGAACATCGAGAACACTTTCTGCTTGCCCCCGTAGACATAGTACGGCCAGCCGATGATGTCGCCGATCTCGGTAAAGGGCACGGCGGGCGCATTGATGGTTTCGCGCCGGTATTCCGCGCCCACCGACAGACCCAGCGGGCCGCCGGCCAGGGCCATCAGCTCGCGCGTGGCCTTGAAGTCGAGCAGCGTGAGCGAGGAGGTATTGTCGGTGGCAAGCTCGGGCGACAAGGCCTGGTAGAAGGCGGCGGAATTGAGGCCGGCATTGGCACCCAGCCGGTAATAGCCGAACGGCCCGGTGCCGTTGAGGCCAGCCTGCAGCACGCTGTTGCGGATGAAGCCGTTGAGGATGCGCTGCGTGGTGTTATGCCCATACAGCAGGCCGCCATCGTAGCTCCACGCGCCCAGCGTGCCCTTGGCGCCCAGCAAGGTGCGGTAGGCAACGCTGTCGTGCTCGAACGAGCGCGGGCCGGCATCGGCCACCAGGTAGCTGAGCAGCGCGTCCCTGCCCAGCGGGTTGTCCGGGTGGGCGGCCGGCAGCACCAGGTTGGCGTTGCTGACGGGCGAATTGGTCTGCGGATTGACCCACATTTCGTTGGCGCTGGTGGGGCCGAACACCCAGACCGACCTGGTGTCGGAGCGGAAGCGGCCCAGTTCGACATACGGCTCGAACTCCTTCGACACCCGCATGGTTCCGCGCAAATAGAGGTTGAGCTTGTTCTCCTCGGGCTGGATCACGCCGGTTTCCCGCACCCGGTCGTACACGCAGCCGCCCAGGCCGGCGGGCAGGGCAATGCTGCTTTGGCAGCCCGGCAGCTGCTGCCACGCCAGCGGCGCGCCCAGCGGGCTGACGGCGCCGTAGCGGTTGGGGTTGGTGGCGCCGGTGGCGTTGTCGAACCAGCCGCCCAGGTTGGGGCCGAGGCCGCCGGCGGTAAAGGCGTAGCCATAGGGCCGCAGGTCGCCATTGCCGATCCAGCGCCTGCGGTCCCTGCTCTCGGTGACGCCGCGGCGCGACGCTTCGATGTTGAAAAAAACATTGTAGCCATCGTCGGCCAGGTTGCCGAGGCCGTGGGTCAGGCTGAGGCGCGGATTGGCACCGCCGCCAGCCTCGGCAAAGCCGTAGCTGAGGTTGGCGGACGTCCCCTGGAAGCGCTCGCGCAGGATGATGTTGACCACCCCCGCGATGGCGTCGGAACCGTAAATGGCCGAGGCGCCGTCCTTGAGCACTTCGATGCGGTCGACGATATCGAGCGGGATGACGTTCAGGTTGACGAAGGTGCGCTGGACGTCGTCGGCCAGGCCGTAGCTCACCATGCGGCGCCCATTGATCAGCACCAGGGTGGCATTCACCGCCAACCCGCGCAAGGCGACGCCGCTCGATCCCATGGCGAATCCGCTCACGTTGCCCAGGCCAATCGAGCCGTTGTTGTCGGCCGCGATGGAGCGCACCACCTCGGCAAGCGTCTGCTGGCCCGAGCGTTCGATGTCGGCGCGGCTGATGACATCGACGGGGGACGGGGTCTCGGTGTCGGTGCGCTTCAGGCGGCTGCCGGTGATTTCGACCACCGCCACCTTGCCCGTGGCCGGGGGCGTCTGAGCCGCCGCCGAGCATGCCCAGGTTAGCAGTCCCACCGGCAACCAGAACCCCGCTGTTGTCCTCATGATCACGTCCTCCCGCCCAGACGGCTGATTCAGCCAGTGCGTATGAGAGTCGCGCGTGGAGAAAAAAGTTCCAGCCCGCGCGGCCGTGATTCAGGTGGCCAGGAACATTTCCTGCAGGTCGTTCAGGAAGCGCTGTCCCAGCTGGGTGGGCCGGATCAGCTTGTGATCGCGGTACAGCAGGCCTTTCGCCTCGGCCGCGTTGAGCGCCTGGTCGATCGCGTTGATCGACAGGCCGGTGCGCTCGCCGAACAGGTTCGGATCGAAGCCGCCGGTCAGGCGCAGCGTGTTGAGCATGAACTCGAAGCCCATGTCGTCGCGCGCCAGCTCGCGTTCTTCCTGCACCGGATTGCCGGCCCGCGCCGCATCCATGAAGGCCTTGGGCTGCTTGAAGCGGGCCTGCCGCAGCACCCGGTGCGGGAACGAGATCTTCGAGTGCGCGCCGGCCCCGATGCCGAGGTAGTCGCCGAACTCCCAGTAGTTCAGGTTGTGGCGCGCGCGCCGGCCCGGCTGCGCGTAGGCCGACACTTCGTAGTGGTCGAACCCGGCGCCGGCCGTGACCTCGGCGATCATGTCCTGC
>CBFGOU010000639.1:0-3361 GCA_965650445.1 uncultured Oxalobacteraceae bacterium
CGATGGTCGATTTCACGAGATTCTTGTGCATGTGTGTTTCCTTAGAATGGTAAATCCGTTTCGCCGTCACACCGGGCGGCGGGGTATGGCGTGACCGCGAAACGGATCGGGCATCAAGCGATGACCGGGTGGAACTGTGACCGATTGCTATATGCCGCGCCCACTGATCAGCTTCACCAGGATCATGATGACCGCGACAACCAGCAGAATGTGGATGAAGCCGCCAACAGTGTAGGAAGTGACCAGGCCCAGCAGCCACAGGATAATAAGTACAACAGCGATGGTATAGAGCATGATGGAGTCCTCGGTAGTGTGACAAATGACCGTTTCGACAACTACTATGTCGTGGTTCAAGTATGCTGAGCTGCGTCCGAGAACTCCGTTCGCTGGCGTACACAACGAACAAGTTTTTCCTTAGGCCGAGTGCAGGGCGCCGTTGACGATCTTGACGCGGTCGCCGGATGCCCAGCGCGGCGCGCTCTGCTGATGGAAGGTGCGCGTGCTGCCGTCATCGAGGCGGACCCGGATTTCGTAGCTGGTGGTCGCTTTCATATTGCCTTCGACCTGATTGCCGATCACGGCGCCGCCGACGGCGCCGGCGGCGGTCGCCAGCTGCTTGCCGTGGCCGCCGCCGATCTGGTGCCCGAGCAGCCCGCCCAGCACTGCGCCGGCACCAGCGCCCAGGCCGCTGCCTTGGGCGCGGGTCTTGATGGCGCGCACCGATTCGACGTTGCCGCAGGCCGAGCACCAGGCTTTTTCGTGGCTGGTCTCGGCCACGCGCGCCGGCGTGTGCTTGACAACGGCCGGCTCGGGATCGGCATCGCGCAGGCGCGGCGCGGCAGGCGCTGCCGAAGGCGGCAGATCGGCTGGCGCCATCGCCAGCGCCGGTGCCGACATGCCGCTGTCCTGTTCCATCTTGCTGGCCAGGGTGGCCTTGTCGACATCGCTCAGATGGCTGTTGCTGTCGCGTCCGATGGACGAGGGAATCCAGCCCATGATGGCGGCGGTGCCGGCCAGGCAGAACAGGATGACCGCGATGGCCGCGGCGATCATCATCGGGTGATGGCCGCTGCGCGGCGCTGTGCTCGAAGGTGTATTCATGATGTGTTTCCTTTTCTTGTTAGGTGCCGGACGGACTCGGCGGCGAGCCCGGACGTTGAGCTCATTGTCCGAGCCAGGGGCGGCGTCTTCCGTGCGTCACCGTACATACTTTACCTATTATTGCCGCTACGCTGATTGAAAATTGTTTGCAAATGTATCAGTGCCAAACGATCCCCACAGACCAATGACAGCCAACTGCCTCACGCCATGCACCATGTCCATGCCAGAGATCGGGAACGGCCCATGAACGGCGTGGCCGACCGCGAGCGCGATTCGCCCATCGGCAACCAGCTGCTCGCTGCGCTGCCGCCAGCCGATCTGGCGCATTTCGAATCCATGCTCGAACCGGTCCAGGTCGAGGTGGGCGAGGTGCTGTGCGAACCGGGCGATCCGATCCGCTCCATCTATTTTCCGCATGACAGCCTGGTCTCGCTGCTGGGCGTGGCCGAAGGCCGCATGACGCTGGAAGTCGGGCTGGTGGGACGCGAGGGCATGCTGGGCGCGACGGTCGCCTTGGGGCACAACCATGCCCAGGTGCGCGCCATCGTGCAGCGCGCAGGCCGCGCCAGCCGCATGGACAGCGCCGCCTTCCGCACCGAGTTCGCGCGCAATCCGGCCCTGCAGCGGGTGCTGTACCGCTACACCGACATGCTGCTGGCGCAAGCCATCCAGATCGCCGTGTGCAGCCGCTTTCACGTGCTCGAAGCGCGCCTGGCGCGTTCGCTGCTGGTCACGCGCGACCGCCTGCAGTCCGATAAATTCCACCTCACCCATGAGTTCCTGGCGCATGCGCTGGGGGTGCGCCGGGTCGGCGTGACCAAGGCCGCCAGCGCGCTGCAGCAGCAGGGGCTGATCATTTACAGCCGCGGCAATATCGAGATCCTCGACGCCGACGGACTGGCGGCGGCATCGTGCAAGTGCTACGAGATCGTCAAGGATGCGGGCGCCCCCAACGCCATCGCCACCGCTTTCGTTTAATCTCGGTTAAGGGAGCTTCAGCACGCCGCTGACCGTGAAGCGGATCTCGCCGGGGTGCGCGCCGGGCGCGGTTTCAATTTTCAGGTCCGACAATCCCTGCTGATGGCTGCCCGCCACCAGCGCCGTCACGGCATTGACCAGTTCCTGCTGGCGCCCTGCGGGCAGGGCGGCGGCCTGCGGCGCGGGGCCGAAGCAGTGCTCGAGCATGGCATTGAATTCGCGCCGCGTGGTCACGCAGTACACCGCCCGCGCGGACGGGAACAGGCGCGCCACGCTGCCGCCGGCCTTGACCTTTTCCGGATCGGTGCACAGCACGTACAAGCCATTGGGATTGGCTTCGATCGGCAGCCACTGGCCTTCTGCGGCGAAGGCGCGGTCGATCGCCGTGAGCAGTTCGAGCGGCTTGCGGCGCTGCGGATGAAAGGCCAGGTAAGGCACGGCGAAGTAGTCGGCCAGCGCGCGTCCCACGGCGCCGGTCTTGAGCTTGAAGTCGTCCAGCAGCACGTCTTCGATATCGCGTCCGGCAGCGGCGGCCAGCTGGGCGGCCTGTTCGAGCTCGGCGCGTCCGAGCAGGGTGTCGCGGATGCTCGCGACGAAGCGCTCGCGCTCCAGCCTGGGTGCCTGCTGGCGCTGGGCGAAGGCGATGGCCAGGGTTTCGCACAGATAGCGCGTGCCTTCGACCACGGTGTCGCTGAAGGCGGCGCGGGCGCGCTGGTTGTTGATCAGCTGGACCACGCCGATCACTTCATCGGCGTGCACGATGGGTGCGGCCAGCATCTGGGTGGTGCGGTAGCCGGTGCGCTTGTCCACGCCCTGCTGGAACTTCAGTTCGGGCGCGTGGGCCTTGAGTTCGTCGGCATCGTAGACATCGCGCAGATTGACCAGGGTGCGCGACAGGGCCGCGTAGCCGGCCACGCTTTGCGCCGAAATCGGCAGCTTGAGCTGGCTGAACGAGGCCAGGCCGGTCTTGACCTTGGAGACCATGCTGGCCTTGTCTTCGCCAAGGATGTAGATGGTCAGGCGGTCGGCGCCGAACAGGCTGCAGACCGCGCCCGACAGGTCGAGCATGATCTCATCGATATGGCGGGTGGCGTGGATGCGCGTGGTCAGCTGCTGGAGCTGGCGGAAGAACGCGGTGCGTTCGCCCGGATCGGTGGCGTGGGGGGGCGTGCTCATGGCGCGCAGCGGGTGGCGTCGTCGTCGAGGGCCGGACGGATCACGGTGGCATCCGGGTCGGCCGCGGCGGGCTGGTGCGCCGGCCAGGCTGCCGGCGGCGGCTGCG
>CBFGOU010000640.1:0-3352 GCA_965650445.1 uncultured Oxalobacteraceae bacterium
CGGTGTCGGCCTTGATGAAGGCCAGCGATACCGAGGCGAAGCCGACATCTTTGGGCACGCCGATCTTGTAGTCCGTGTAGGAGGCAGCACCGTTATGCGCCACGCGCTGGCGGCCGGCGTGCAGGTTCAGCACCAGGCCGGCGGCGATGTCGATGTTGGCGCCCACGTCCAGGTAGCCGCTGTTCTTGCTGTCGACGAAGCCGAACAGGTTCGTGGTCGAGTGCGAGTACTTGACGTACGCAGGACCGTAGCCCACTTGGCCATACAGTTCGAAGGTGTTGGCGCTTGGCGTGAGCTCGTTCGATGGGTAGAAGTAGTACAGGCCGCCGACGTCGTAGCTGAAGCCGCCGCCGATGTCGCCGCGCTTGCCGCCGTACAGGTCGATTTCAACGTTGCTGTCGCCGCCCACGTCCTTGACCCACTTGATGGTCGATGCCCAGGCACCCGCATAGAAACCGGTCGGGTTGTTGACATAATCGACACCGCCCTGCAGCGCAGGCTTCAGACGGCTCTGGGAAATACCGCGGTAACGGTATTCGCTGGTGACAGCGGCATTGAAGCTCACTTCATTGTTTGGCTTGGCAGCTTCTTGAGCGAAGGCGGCTGGCGCGCCGATGGTGCCCAGGGTCAGGGTCAGGGCAGCAGCAAAAGACAATTTGGTGGTCAGATTTTTCATGGATGGTTTCCCTCTTGGTTTCAGCTTATTGTGCAGTTGCGGTTTAAAATTGATGCCTGTGGCTAGTATCAGCTACCGTTCTGTTAGCAGAAGTCGTGCCAGGGAACTAATTGCTACTTGCCAACTTGTATTTTGCGGCGTCCGCCGCCATCTGCAAAGCGAACAATTAAGCGTGATGATGGTGCGCACGTGCCCGAACACTGGGCGCGCGCACCAAAACAATGCAATCATCGCACCGATTAGGTGCAATTATGACCGAGGATGAACCACGATGGACATGAACAGCTTTTTTAATGATCTGCAAAGCAAGATCAATCAGGCCATCGAAAGCTCGCCGGCCAAGGATATCGAAAAAAACGTGAAAGCCATGATGACCCAGGGCTTTTCCAAGCTCGACCTGGTCACCCGCGAGGAATTCGACATCCAGAACCAGGTGCTGGCCAAGACCCGCGCCAAGCTCGAGGCGCTGGAGCAGAAGGTGGCGGCGCTGGAAGAGCGCCTGGCCTCCGGCAATGTGCCGCGTTAGTATCCTGAGCTGCCAGTTCTAAGACGGCTGCACTGTTGTATGGCTGCCCTGCACCGCGCCGGGGCGTGGGCGATACCTGGGCATTGCGCGCCGCGTCCCTGACTACTGCACAGTTGCGCGCAAACGGACAGCTGGCCGCGTAACGGTTTATACCGTTAGCGCGCCTTCGATGGAATCGTCGAGGGTGACGCCAATCGCCGCGCCAACCATCATCTTGGCGCCGGCGATGGCGTTGCCATGCTTGCTGTCCCAGTAGTAGCTGAACGAGGGCGTCACCTTGATGACGGTAATGCGTGGATCGTTCTCGCCTTCGGTAAACCAGGTCTTCAGCACGAAGCTCCACAGCTCATGGATTTTGGCCTCGTCGCGCGACACGGTGGCGATTCCCTTCAGATGCAGAAATTCGGCATGCTTCGATCCCTTGAAGAATAGTTCCACCGCCGGATTGGCTTCCAGCTCCTGATTCTTGTGGCTGTCCGCAGCGCTCATGAACCACAGATTGCCGGCATTGTCGACCTGGAGCACGTTCATCGGACGCGCATCTGCCGTGCCGTTGTTGCGGTCGAAGGTGCAGAAGAAGCAGGTTTCGGCCGCCTTGACGATGTCCTTGAGTTTCTTGACCGCCTCGGCGCCGGCAAGATCCTGGTGCTTGTTTCCTGGTTGCTGCAGATTGATGGAATCCATGATAGCTCTCCCGATGCCCTATACAGATACTAAGCGAATCCTGCGCCGGCGTTTGTGGGTCATTTAACCCAAAACCGCGGGACACCAATCCCGACTGGCGCATCGGACAAAAATTTTTCGTTCGATGTCACGAACTGGACTGGCGCCGCCGGCAGGAATGCAAGTACCGCCCAAGGCGGCGAACTAACGCTCCTCTTACACCAGCGCCATTGAAGTTCCCGCTGCCGCGGCCAAGAATGAAATGTCGATCGTCTGGCACATATGGAGGGGATCATGAGTGAGCAGGAGAACATTAATCTGGTGAAGCAGTGCTACCAGGCCTTCTTGAACGGAGAGTCCGCACAGCTACTGAACTACATGGCGGAAAGCATTGATTGGGAATTGCCCGCGGTGGAGGGCATTCCTTTCACTGGCAAGCGCCAGGGTCGCGCCGCGGTCGCCGAGTTTTTCCGCTTGGTGAACGAGTTGCAGGAAGTGCGCGAATTCCGGCCCATCGAGTTCATCGCGCAGGGCGATTGTGTTGTGGTGACCGGGCATTATGAGTGGACGGTCAAGGCGACGCGAGCTGCGTTCGAGTGCGACTGGTGCCATGTGTTCCACATCGCACGCGGCCAAATTGCAAAGCTGACGGAGTTCACCGACACCCATAAGGCCGAGCTGGCCTATCGGTCATAGGCTCGCTACCGATCAACGGCTTGATAGCCGTCTACCGGCGGCCTCCACGACGCAGGAACCGGGCGCAAGCGCGCCATTTGCCACTGCGCGTGCTGCAAATATTCCTTGGCGATTTCGTTGACGAGTTCCTGCGACGCGCCCGCGTCCATACTTAACAACGCCGATATCGGCATCCCGCGCTGCCGGGCAAACCCGACGGCGCATCGATAGCCATCGACGTCCTCCAGGGCGGCCCTGAGCATCGGGTCGCGCCACATATGATCGAGTTCCTCCAGCAAGGACGCCCGCCCGTCCTGTGGATGGAACATGTCGTTGACGCGCATCCTGGCCCTGACGAGGTAGCCATCCGGATCGCCTATCTCGAAGTATTTGAAACTCCACAGGAAGGATGACCAATATTCGTCCTGCACCATTACATCGAGCAGGGAAACCGATCCGCCTTCGAGGATGATGTCTTGACACCGGACACCCTGTTCGGCGACAAGTTGCTTGAGCAAGTCGTTCGCCTCGATGGAGGAAATGATGCCCTGCGAAAGCCTGCGGTTGGCAAGATAATGCCGGCGGGTTCCCTTCAGCTCGTCGTCCGACGGGCGTCCGCTCCCCATGGCCAGATCCGTGCAGCACTGGATGCGGTCGAGGGCGATGACGGGCGCCCCGATACGCTCGGCGAGCGCCACGGAATAGGCAGTTTTCCCCGTCGTGGTTGGGCCCCAGATAAGGTGGAGGTAAGGTTTCATATGTTTGCGCCCTCGTCAGTATGGTTGTTGATCGGCTGGTTTTCCTGCGCTCGG
>CBFGOU010000641.1:0-3342 GCA_965650445.1 uncultured Oxalobacteraceae bacterium
GCCGACTATTGTCAAAAGACTTTTGTCCGCCCGCTTAGCCGAGCGACTGGCTCAGCAGCGCAAAGCGCGTGATCAACGGGTCAGGCCGCGGCGGTTCGCCTCGTGCCATGGCGTGCACCGTCTGATCGACCTGGACCAGTCCCATCTCGGTGAGCCACGGGCTGAGGCCGCTGCTGCCGGGTATGTCGACACGGACGAAGGAGCCGGCATGTGTGCCTGCCCAGTGGGCGATCAGGGCTTTGGCACGCTCGGCATCGGGCGCGACGACCGGACCGATCACATAGCCGTGTCCGAACTTGCGCAGCGCCGCGAAGCCGACCAGTTCGCCGTAGCGATCGATGGCGACGATGTTCGCCACGTTCATCAAATGCTGGAGCACGGTCGCGCGCGGCATGCCGACTGCACGCCTGGACATGTCGGCGAGCGCGGGTTCGTCCCGGGGGCTGACGGGCCGGATCCGCTCGCCCGCGCCGAGCGGCACGAACGGTGCGCGGAAGACGCTGCCCTGATGCTGGTGGACCCAGCCGGTCTGCACGAAGCCGAAACTTTCACAAAATTTCACGCCGCCTGCCGTGGCATGCAGCAGGAGCGTGCGATCGCCGACTTCCTTCAGGATCCTGGAAATCAGTTCGCGTCCTTGGCCTGTACGCTGATGCGCCGGCGCGATGATCATCATGCCCAGCGACGCATAGTCGGGTCCGTTGACCCAGCACATCATCGTGCCGATGATGCCGGACTCGTCTTCGGCGACGATGCCCTCGCCCAGTTCATGAATGAACTTCCAGTCTTCCAGGCGGTGCGGCCAGAGCACTGACAGCGACAGCTTGTGCGCCGCCGGCAAGTCTTCCGCCGTCATCCTGCGGTATTGGATGGCGCTGTTCGTCTTTGGATTTTTCATGTTTTGCTCCTCATCTGCCTTGCCTGCTGCTGCGACAAAAACGACGTTGCTTTTGCGTCTTACGGAGTGCATTTCGTGGTCACGGCCCTTATCGAGTCGGCACTATCTTGCCACACGAAAGAGCGCTTGACGACGGGGTAAATGCAATTCGAAATGATCCGCCATCTGCTGCCTCAGAACGAAAGCTTGTGCCGTCCAGGGTGGGCGAGACCGCAGAAAATGCTTGGGGTGCGAACTTACAATGCAATCACAGTCAGTCGGTTCGGCAAAAATCCTCGATCCGGTCCTGTTCACTTTCATTGAAAGGATTGGTAATGGAAGACTTCGACCCGGATCAAGTGGTGGTCCGCAGTGCACATTTTATCGGCGGACGTTATGTGGAGGGCAGCGCGGATGCGCTCGATGTGAGGCGCCCCTCCGATGGCAAGGCTTATGCCGGCCTGCCGGTGGCGGATGCGGATCTCGTCGACCAAGCGGTGCAGGATTCCTGGCGCGCCTTCAAGACCAGCGACTGGGCGCGCTGCGCGCCGCGCGACCGCGCGCGTATCCTGCGCCGCTGGGCGGACCTGATCGATGCCGACGTGAAGACCCTGGCCCAGCTTGAGGCGGTCGGCTCGACGCGGCCGCTCAAGGATGCCGCAAGCTGGGATGTGCCGTTCACCGCGGACGGCATCCGCTTCTTCGCGGAGTGGGCGGACAAGATCGGCGGTGACGTCGCGCCGACGCGCACCGACCATCTCGGCATGACCATCGCCGAACCCTACGGCGTCATCGCCGCCATCGCGCCCTGGAACCTGCCGCTGGTGATGGCGTCGTGGAAAGTCGCGCCCGCACTGGCAGCAGGTAATGCCGTCGTCCTCAAGCCATCCGAGATGACGCCGTTCAGCGTGCTGCGCATTGCGGAACTGGCGATCGAGGCCGGCATGCCGGCGGGGATCTTCAACATCGTGCAGGGTGACGGCCGCGTGACCGGCGATGCCTTGTGCCGCCATCCCCGGATTTCGAAAGTGACCTTCACCGGCTCCACCAGGACAGGCGCGGCCATCATGGCGGCCTGCGCGGAAAACGGCACCAAGTCGGTGACGCTGGAGCTGGGCGGCAAGAGCCCGCAGATCGTGTTCGCCGATCTGCCCGATTTGGAAAAGACGGCACGTACCGTCGCCCGCGCTATCACGATCAATGCCGGCCAGGTGTGCGTGGCCGGCTCGCGCCTGATCGTGCAGCGCGCAATTGCCGACCGCTTCATCGAGCGTCTTTCCGCGATTTTTTCGGAACTCAAGGCGGGCAATACATGGGACGCTGACACCAGCTTGTGCCCGATCATTTCAAAGCGGGAAATGGAGCGGATCGACGGCATCGTGCAGCGCACGGTAGCCGATGGCGGGCAGCTTGTCGCCGGCGGCCGGCGCGTATCGACCGGGACCGATGGCGCGTTCTACCAGCCGACCATCCTGACCAATGTCGACCATCGCATGGAAGCGGTAAAAACCGAAATTTTCGGGCCGGTGATGACGGTGCAGGTCTTCGATGACGAGGACGAGGCGCTGGTGCTGGCCGACCATCCTGATTACGGCCTGGCAGCCGGCATCCACACTGCCGACATCGGCCGGGCACTGCGCATGGCGCGCGGCATCGAGGCCGGCACGATATGGATCAACCGTTACGGCCGCACGTCGGACTATGTGATCCCGACCGGCGGCTACAAGCGCTCGGGCATCGGCAAGGACCTTGGGCGCCAGGCGTACGAAGCGAACCTGCGCTTCAAGAGCGTGCTCGTTGATTTTGCGAAGGAAGCCTGAGATGGGTGCGTCGGCATGGTCTGCTGGTGAGAGCGTTTTCGCCCGCGTTGAGGGCGGGAAGCGGATCGTTGCGGCCGTGCCGAAACAGACGCTGAAACCGTCAATTTCGTGCGCAGCAAATTATGCTGTGCGCCACCCCAAATACCGCCGATTCTGTGTTTTGGCAGCGTCTAAACGAGACATTCAGGCAGGGCGCGCGTGATGTAATACTTACAGAAGACGACGTTCCGACAAGCGCAAATCGCAAGCGTGGACGAGCTTCCGGAAACAGAGCCGCCGACCGGATGTAGCGACGCCGTAGGCACGAAATTGTCAAACAAAGGAACCTGAATCATGACTACTAACTTGAGGCCGAAATACATCTCCTTCGATTGCTACGGAACGCTGATCAACTTCCAGATGAAGGAGACGATGGAAAAGCTTTTCGCCGACCGCGTCTCTCCCGAGAACATGCAGCAGTTCACGACCGACTTCGCGCGCTATCGCCTGGATGAGGTGATGGGCGACTTCAGGCCGTACGACGAGATCCTGTGCAATTCCGTCGAGCGCACCTGCCGCCGCTGGGGTGTCGAATGCCGCGACAACGAAGGCCTGGAGTTTTACGAGGCCGTGAAGACCTGGAATCCGCACCCGGACGTGCCGGCT
>CBFGOU010000642.1:0-3339 GCA_965650445.1 uncultured Oxalobacteraceae bacterium
GCGGCGGCCGTCTCGTTTCCGCTCATGCTGGGTGCCCGCACCGCCGCCGTGCTGACGCTGGTGTCGTCGACGGCGGGCATTTTCGACGACGCCGAAATGCGCGTGCTGAACGAACTGGCGGGCGACCTGACGTTCGCGCTGCTGTTCTTTGACCGCGAAGAACAGATCAGCTATCTGGCCTATCACGACGCCATGACGGCGCTGCCGAACCGGCGCCTGTTCCTGGACCGCCTGTCGCAGCTGATTCGGCCCGGCGCCCAGGGCGTGGCGGTGGTGCTGATCAACCTCGACCGCTTCGCCCACCTCAACGACGCGCTGGGGCGGCATGCCGGCGACGCGCTGCTGGCGCAGCTCGCGCGGCGCCTGTCGACCCGGCTTCCGGAAGCGTGGAACGTGGCGCGCATCGGCGGCGACACCTTCGCCTTGACGATGCCCGAGCTGGCGCGCGGCGTCGACGCGGTCCAGCGCCTGGAAGAGACGGTGTTCGGCCTGCTCGACCTGCCCTACCCGCTCGGTGCGCGCGCAGTACGGCTGTCGACGCGCGCCGGCCTGGCGCTGTTTCCGGCCGACGGCGGCGATGCGGAAACCCTGTTCAAGCATGCCGAGGCGGCGCTGCGCAATGCCAAGTCGTCCGGCGAGCGCTATCGGTTTTATGCGCGCAGCATGAACGCCGCGATGGTCGAACGGGTCGCCATGGAACACCAGCTGCAGGCCGCGCTGACCGGGAACCAGTTCGTGATGGAATACCAGCCGCGCGTGGATTTGCGCAGCGGGCGCATCGTCAGCGCCGAAGCGCTGATCCGCTGGCACCATCCGCAACGCGGACTGGTCGCGCCGGTCGAGTTCATCGGACTGGCCGAGGAGACCGGCCTGATACGCGCCATCGGCGCGTGGGTGATCGACACGGTGTACGCCCAGCAGCGCGCCTGGCTGGAAACGCGCAACCGGATCGTGCCGGTGGCGATCAATCTGTCGGCGGTGCAGTGCACCCATACCGAGCTGCTGCCGACCATCATGGCGGCGATCGGCAAGTACCCGCTGGGCGACGACGGCCTGATCGAATTCGAACTGACCGAAACGGCGGTGATGACCAATCCGGAAGGCGCCGCGCGCAATCTGCACGCGCTCAAAAGCCTCGGCATGCAGCTGTCGCTGGACGATTTCGGCACCGGCCATTCGTCGCTCGCGCAGCTCAAGCGCTTCCCCTTCGACTTCGTCAAGATCGACCAGTCCTTCATCGCCGGCGTGGACCGCAATGCCGAGGATGCGGCCATCGCGGCGGCGATCGTGGCGATGGCGCACAGCCTGGGATTGCGGGTGGTGGCCGAAGGCGTCGAAACGCGCGCGCAGCTGGAAGTGCTGCGCGCGCTGCGCTGCGACGAGCTGCAGGGTTACTACTTCAGCAAGCCGGTGCCGGCCGACGCATTCGCGGCGCTGTTGCGCGAGGATCGGCGGCTGACGGGCTAGTCCAGGGCGGGCAGCCCTGGCCTGCCCCTTATTTCTTGGCCACCAAGGTCAAAATGTCGTAACTGGCCACCAGTTCCTCGTTCTGGTTCGTCACCTGCACGTCCCACGCCACCACGCCCTGCCCCCGCCCGCGCTCGTCGGTGCGGTTGCGGTCGACCTTGCGCTTGCAGGTCAGGCGCGCCCGCATCGTGTCGCCGATCGCCACCGGCGCTACAAACCTCAGATTATCCAGGCCGTAGTTGGCCAGCACAGGTCCCGGCGCGGGTGAGACAAACAGGCCAGCCGCGGCCGACAGCACGAAGTAGCCGTGGGCGATGCGCTTGCCGAATTGCGAATCGCGCGCGGCGATCTCATCGAAGTGCATGTAGAAGAAGTCGCCCGAGATGCCGCCGAAGGCCACGATGTCGGCTTCGCTCACGGTGCGCCGGTGAGTCAGCAGCGTGTCGCCGATCTCCAGATCCTCGAAGTACCTGCGGAACGGATGCACATCGCTTTCCCTGACCGCAGCACCACGCACGTATTCCCCGGTGACCGCCGCCAGCATGGTGGGCGAGCCCTGCAGCGCCGCACGCTGCAGGAAATGGCGCACCGCGCGGATGCCGCCCAGCTCCTCGCCGCCGCCGGCGCGCCCCGGCCCGCCGTGCTTGAGCTGCGGCAGCGGCGCGCCATGCCCGGTGGAGTCGACCGCCGCCACCCGGTCCAGAATCAGCACGCGGCCGTGCGAGGCGGCCGCCACCGGCACCGCGTAGGCGGCCAGCGCCGCACTTTTGGTCACCAGCGTGCTGACCAGGCTGCCCTTGCCGCGCGCCGCCAGCGCCAGCGCTTCGTCGAGGTCGGCATACGGCATCAGGGTGCTGACCGGGCCGAAGGCTTCGATATCGTGCACGGCGTCGTTGCGCATGCCGTCGCGGCACAGCAGCAGCGTGGGAGCGAAGAAGGCGCCCCTGTCCACCCCGTCGCCGACCGGGTTGAAACCATCGCCCGCACCGAACACCGTCTCGTTACCCTGCGCGAGCAGGCGCACGCGTTCGCCGACGTCGCGCTGCTGGGCCAGCGACGCCAGCGCGCCCATGCGCACGCCCTCGCGCGCGGGGTCGCCGACCACCACCCTGGCCAGGCGCTCGCGCAGGCGCGCACTGACCGCGTCGATCTGCCCGCGCGGGACGATGATGCGGCGGATCGCCGTGCACTTCTGCCCCGCCTTGGCGGTCATTTCGCGCGCCACTTCCTTGACGAACAGGTCGAACTCGGGATCGTCCGGCATCACGTCGGGAGCCAGGATGGCGCAGTTGAGCGAATCGGCTTCGGCCGTGAACGGCACCGACTGGGCGATCAGATTGGAATTGGCGCGCAGGCGCGCGGCGGTGTCGGCCGAACCGGTGAAGGTGACGGCGTCGGTGCCGGTCAGGCGGTCGAGCAGGTCGCCAGTACTGCCGATGACCAGCTGCAGCGCGCCAGCGGGCAGCAGGCCGGATTGATCGGCCAGGCGCACCATGGCTTCGGCCAGGTAGCTGGTGGCGGTGGCCGGCTTGGCGATGCACGGCATGGCCGCCAGGAAGCTGGGAGCAAACTTTTCAAGCAGGCCCCAGATCGGGAAATTAAAGGCGTTGATGTGCACCGCCACTCCGCCGCGCGGCACCAGAATGTGGGTGCCGGCGAAGCCGCCGTTCTTGCCCAGCGCAAGCGCAGGGCCTTCGTGCAGCACATTGCTGGATGGGAGTTCGCGGCTGCCCATGCTGGCATAAGCGAACAGGGTGCCGATGCCGCCTTCGATGTCGATCCAGCTGTCCGGACGGGTGGCGCCGCTCAGGCGCGATATCTCGTACAGCGCTTCCTTGCGCTCCATGAGATACAGCGCCAGCGCCTTCAGGC
>CBFGOU010000643.1:0-3338 GCA_965650445.1 uncultured Oxalobacteraceae bacterium
CCTTCGCCAAGGTGTCGCTGTGCCTCCACGCCGGCCTGCGCGCCGACGAGACCGCCGAGTTGGCGCATTGGCACCTGCCGCTGGCGCACTTGCTGGAGAGCTGGAGCGACGTTCGCGCAGCCGACGGGTCGGCCTGCTGGTGCCGGGCATTGGCCTGAACGCTAGTTTCGCCCATACCGGCGCGCGTCCGGGGCGCCTCGCCTTCGTCTCGCAATCGGGCGCGCTGGTGACCGGCGTGCTCGATTGGGCCAATTCGCGCGGGATCGGCTTTTCCAAGTTCGTCTCGCTGGGCGACAGCGCCGACGTCGATTTCGGCGACCTGCTCGATTACTTCGCCAGCGACCCCGACACCGGCGCCATCCTGATGTATATGGAAGACGTGCGCCATGCGCGCAAGTTCATGTCGGCCGCGCGGGCGGCGGCGCGCGCCAAGCCCACCCTGATCCTGAAATCCGGCCGGGTGGCCGAAGGTGCGCGCGCGGCCGCCTCGCACACCGGCGCGCTGGCCGGCTCGGACGACGTGTACGACGCCGCCATCCGCCGCGCCGGCATGCTGCGCGTGCTCTCGACCGAGGAACTGTTCGCCGCGGTGGAAACGCTGGCCCATGCGCGCGCCCTGTCCGGCGAACGCCTGGCCATCATGACCAATGGCGGCGGCCCGGGCGTGATGGCGACCGACGCGGCCGTCTCCGGCGGCGGCAGGCTCGCCGCCTTATCCGACGACACGCTGCGCCGTTTGGACGAAGTGCTGCCGCCGACCTGGTCGCGCGCCAACCCGGTCGATATCATCGGCGACGCGCCCGCCGAGCGCTACGTGCGCACGCTCGAGATCGTGCTGCGCGACCCGCAGGCCGAGGCGGTGCTGTTCATCCACGCGCCCACCGCGATCGTGCCCAGCGCCGACATCGCGCGTGCGGTGGCGCCAGTGGCGCGCGCCAGTTCGCGCAACATCCTGTCGTGCTGGCTGGGCGGGGACGGCGTGGCCGAAGCGCGCCGGGTGTTCGCCGAGGCCGGCCTGCCGACCTATGCCACGCCGGAGGAAGCGGTCAGCGCCTATCTGCAGATCGTGCAATACCGGCGCAACCAGGATTTGCTGATGCAGGTGCCGCCGGCCGACTGCGGCGGCCCGGCCGACAGCGGCGCCGCGCGGAAGATCGTCGGCGCCGCGCTGGCGGCCGGGCGCTCCATGCTGAGCGAACCGGAAGCCAAGGGCGTCCTGGCCGCCTACGGGATCGGCGTGGTCGATACGCGCATTGCGCGCAGCGTGGACGAAGCGGTGCGCTCGGCCAGCCGGATCGGCTATCCCGTGGCCGTGAAAATACTCTCGCCCGACATCACCCACAAGAGCGACGTGGGCGGCGTGGCGCTGGACCTCGACAGCGAGGCGGCCGTGCGCAGCGCCGCCGAACGCATGCGGCGGCGCCTGCGCGAGCTGCAGCCGGAGGCGCGCCAGGAAGGCTTTTCGGTGCAGGAAATGGCGCGCCGGCCGCAAGCCTATGAACTGATCGTGGGCGTGGCCACCGATCCGGTGTTCGGCCCGGTGATCCTGTTCGGGCAGGGTGGTATCGCGGTGGAGGTCATGGCCGATCACGCCATCGCGCTGCCGCCGCTGAACGCGGTGCTGGCGCGCGACCTGATCTCGCGCACCCGCGTGGCCAGGCTGCTGGCCGGCTTTCGCCACCGCGCCCCGGTCGACATGGACGCCATCGTGCATACCCTGATGCGCATCTCGCAACTGGTGGCCGATCTGCCCGAGCTGGCCGAACTCGATATCAATCCGCTGCTGGCCGACAGCGCGGGCGCCATCGTGCTGGATGCGCGCATGCGGGTGGCGATCGCCGACAAGTCGGCCAGCTCGCTCGACCGGCTGGCGATCCGGCCGTATCCGCGCGAACTCGAAACGCAGCTGAGCTGGCAGGGCCTGCCGCTGACGCTGCGCCCGATCCGCCCCGAAGACGGCGCCGCGCATCTGGACTTCTTCCATGCGCTCACGCCCGACGACGTGCGCTACCGGATGTTCGTGCGCGTGCGCGAGCTGGACGCCGCCCAGCTGGCGCGCTTCACCCAGATCGACTACGACCGCGAAATGGCCTTCATCGCCACCCGCACCAGGCCGGACGGGCGCGCCGAGACCCTGGGCGTGGCGCGCGTGGTGGCCGACCCGGACAACGTGAGCGCCGAATTCGCCGTCACGGTGCGTTCGGACCTGAAGGGGCAGGGCCTCGGCCAGCTGCTCATGGAGCGCCTGATCGCCTACTGCCGCAGCCGCGCCACGCGCGAAATCGTCGGCGAAGCGCTGCCGCAAAATACCCGCATTCTCAATCTGGCGCGCAAGCTCGGCTTCGAGATCACGGCGACCGGCGAGGACGGGACCCGGCACCTGCGCCTGCCGCTGGCGTAGCCGCGGCCCGGGCGACGCGCGCGCCTGGCTAGCGAAGTTTCAGGAAACGCACGTCGACCTGGGAGACCGGCGCGTCGGCCAGGGCTTTCTTTTCCTTGGCTTTCTTCGGCTTCTTGGGTTTCTTGACGACCTCGCCCGCGGTGTTGGTGAGCGGAACCCGGTGTTCCGGTTCGAAGCCCGGTTCCTCGATGCGTTCCAGTGTCTGGCGCGTCAGCACTTCGACCGCGGCCAGCAGATCGACTTCATCGGCGGCCACCAGCGACACCGCTTCGCCCGCGGCGCCGGCGCGGCCGGTGCGCCCGGTCCGGTGCACATAGTCTTCGGCCACCGTCGGCAGGTCGAAATTGACCACCTGCGGCAGGTCGTCGATGTCCAGTCCGCGCGCGGCCACGTCGGTCGCCACCAGGATGGCCACCTGGCCGGCCTTGAAGCGCTCGAGCGCGCGCAAACGCGCCGGCTGCGGCTTGTCGCCGTGAATGGAATCGGCCGCGATGCCGTGCGCCGCCAGCGTCTCGGTCAGCTGGTCGACGCCCTTGCGCGTCTTGACGAAAACCAGCACCTGGCGCCAGCGGTGCTTGTTCAGCAGGTGCAGAAACAGTTCGGGCTTGCGTTTCTTGTCGACTGGAACCATCCACTGGCGGATGCGCTTGACCGTGGTGTTGCGCGGGCTGACGTCGATATTGAGCGGATCGGCCAGCAGTTTGGCGGCCAAGGTGCGGATTGCATCGGAAAACGTGGCCGAGAACAGCAGGGTCTGGCGCTGCCCGGGCAGGACCGCGAAGATCTGGTCGAGTTCGCGCGAAAAACCCAGGTCGAGCATGCGGTCGGCCTCGTCGAGCACCAGCGTGGTCAGCTGCTCGAACTTGACCGCGTTCTGGCGGTGCAGGTCGAGCAGGCGGCCGGGAGTGGCCACCAGCAAGTCCAGCCCCTTGCGCAT
>CBFGOU010000644.1:0-3337 GCA_965650445.1 uncultured Oxalobacteraceae bacterium
ATGACGTTGTTGGCGCCGGTGCCGGCGTGGATGTTCGACATCTGCCACGAGGTCGGCAGATAGTATTCGCTGCCGGCGTCCCACTGCTCGGCGGCCAGCTCGGCCAGGGCCGGCGCGGCCTGGTGGATCGGATTGCGCCCCAGCTGCGGATAGGCGATGTGGCACTGGATGCCCTTGATCGTCAGCTTGCCCGACAGCGAACCGCGCCGGCCGTTCTTGATCACGTCGCCCAGCACCTCGGTCGAGGTGGGTTCGCCCACCAGGCAGTAATCGATCTTTTCGCCGCGCTCTTCCAGCATGCGGCAGACCACCACGGTGCCGTCGGTGGCCGGGCCTTCTTCATCGCTGGTGATCAGGAAAGCGATCGAGCCCTTGTGGCCGGGATGGGCGGCGGTGAATTCTTCGCACGCCACCACCATCGCCGCGATCGAGGTCTTCATGTCGGCCGCGCCGCGGCCATACAGCTTGCCGTCGCGGTGGGTCGGCTGGAACGGGGCGGACTGCCACTGCTCGGCGGGGCCGGTCGGCACCACGTCGGTGTGGCCGGCGAACACGAACACCGGCTGCTCGGTGCCGCGCCGTGCCCACAGATTGGTCACGCCGTTCGATTCGATGGTCTCGCAGCGAAAGCCGAGTGGCGCGAGCAGTTCGATCAGGCGGCGCTGGCAGCCTTTGTCGTCGGGAGTGACGGAGGACAGGGCGATCAGTTCTTCGGTCAGCGCGAGGGTGCGGGAAGTGGTCATGGTGTGCTTGTTATTTGAAGATGTGTTGGTACTGCTCGGCCGAGAAGCCGACACTGTAGGCGCCGGCCTTGTCGAGCACGGGGCGCTTGATGACGGAAGGCTGTTCGAGCATCAGCGCGAGGGCGCTGGCCTTGTCGGTGACGGCGGCGCGGCGCTCGTCGGACAGCTTGCGCCAGGTCGTGCCTTTGCGGTTGACCAGCACTTCCCAGTCGAGCTGGTCGAGCCAGGCGGCCGCGGTGGCGCGGTCGAGGCCCTGCTTTTTAAAATCGTGGAAGGTGACGTCATGCGCGTGGTCGGCCAGCCAGGTACGGGCTTTCTTGACGGTGTCGCAGTTGGGAATGCCGAAGAGGGTGATGGTCATGGGTCGTGAAGGCGCACGCAGGCTGCGCTGCGATGTGCTTTATGCAAGGCTTGGGTAACCCGAGAGGATACCATATGGGCCTTGCCGGGATAAGAAGATCTTGCGGGACTGCCGATCAGGATTTTTCATTCCCGGCCTCGGCGGCCCCCTTGGCGGGCATCCATAACCCGTGCGCTTCCGCCGAGGCCGGGAACAACAGGCTGTCTAGGTATTGAGTGTGAATTCCGTGAACGACGCGCCCGAATCGTCGGCCGGCTTTTGCTGGGCGGCGGGCGCTTCTTCCTTCTTGGCCATCTGCGAATCCGGGCCATTGTTGAGCAGCCACAGCAGGTTGGTGGCCGAGTCGGCATTGGCCAGCGCTTCTTCCTGCGTCACCAGGCCGCTCTTGACCAGCTGGAACAGGGCCGATTCGAACGATTGCGAGCCGGGCGACAGGCTCTTCTCCATCGCTTCCTTGATCTGGCCGATTTCGCCCTTTTCGATCAGGTCCGACACGTAGCGCGTGTTGACCATGATTTCGACGGCGGCCTGGCGCGTGCCGCCGGCGGCCGAGCGCACCAGGCGCTGCGAGACGATGGCCTTGACCGCCGAGGACAGATCCTGCAGCAGCGCCGGGCGGTTCTCGATGGGGTAGAAGCTGATGATGCGGTTGAGCGCGTTGTAGCTGTTATTGGCGTGCAGGGTGGCCAGCACCAGGTGGCCCGACTGGGCGTAGGCCAGGGCCGCGGCCATGGTTTCCTTGTCGCGGATTTCGCCGATCAGGATACAGTCCGGCGCCTGGCGCATGGAATTGCGCAGCGCCGTGTAAAAGCTGTTGGCGTCGCTGCCGATCTCGCGCTGGTTGACGATCGACTTCTTATTCTTGAACAGGTATTCGATCGGGTCTTCGAGCGTCAGGATATGGCCGGCGCGCAGTTCGTTGCGGTGGTCCAGCATCGAGGCGATCGTGGTCGACTTGCCCGAGCCGGTGGCGCCGACCAGCAGCAGCAGGCCGCGCTTTTCCATGATCAGGTCGGCCAGCACCGGCGGCAGGCCGAGGTCGCCCAGGGCGGGTATATTGGCCGGCACGAAGCGGAATACGGCCGAAATCGAGCCGCGCTGGCGGAACGCCGATAAACGGAAGCGGCCCAGGTTGGGTACCGAAATACCCATATTGAGCTCGTTTTCGCGATCCAGCTCCTGCATCTGCTCGGGCGTGGCGATTTCCGCCAGCAGCGAGATGATGTTGTCCGGCTCCAGCTTTTGCTGGTTGATCGGGATGAGGTTCCCGTTGATCTTGATGTGCACCGGGGAGTTCACGGCGAAGAACATATCCGACGCGTTCTTCTCTTTCATCAGCTGAAACAGGCGTTCCATGGCCATGGTGGTTCTCCCCGGTGTGATCAAAACAAACGATTAAATACCGCGCAGCAGTTCGTTGATGCCGGTCTTGGAACGGGTCTGCGCGTCCACGCGCTTGACGATCACGGCGCAGTACAGGCTGTACTTGCCGTCGGCGGAAGGCAGGTTGCCCGACACGACCACCGAACCGGCAGGCACGCGGCCATAGGTGACTTCGCCGGTGGCGCGGTCGTAGATCTTGGTCGACTGGCCGATGTACACGCCCATGGAGATGACCGAGTTCTCTTCGACGATGACGCCTTCGACAATCTCCGAACGCGCGCCGATGAAGCAGTTGTCTTCGATGATGGTCGGATTGGCCTGCATCGGTTCGAGCACGCCGCCGATGCCCACGCCGCCCGACAGGTGCACGTTCTTGCCGATCTGCGCGCACGAACCGACCGTGGCCCAGGTGTCGACCATGGCGCCTTCATCGACGTAGGCGCCGATGTTGACGTAGGACGGCATCAGCACGACGTTTTTGGCGATGAAGCTGCCACGGCGCGCCACCGCCGGCGGCACCACGCGAAAGCCACCGCGCGCGAAGTCGTCGGCGCTGTAGTTGGCGAACTTGGTCGGGACCTTGTCGTAGAACTGCATGGTGCCGTCCGACGGCATGACGCTGTTGTTCTCGAGGCGGAACGACAGCAGCACGGCTTTCTTGATCCACTGGTTCACGACCCAGTCGCCGGTGCTCTTTTGCGCCACGCGCAGGCTGCCGTCGTCAAGGCCGGCGATGACGTGGGCCACCGCTTCGCGCAGTTCGGTGCTGCCGTTCGAGGGGCTGATGTCGGCGCGCTGTTCCCAGGCGGTGTCGATGATGTTCTGGAGTTGTTGGGTCATGATAGGACTT
>CBFGOU010000645.1:0-3334 GCA_965650445.1 uncultured Oxalobacteraceae bacterium
GCGTAAAACTGGCTGTAGCCGTTCACGCCGATCGGGAATTCTCCCATGACATTGGCCACGCGGTCGGGGTCCAGCATGGCCGTCAGGGCGGCCAGCGAGCACACCATCGCGATCAGGCGCAGCAGCTGCTGGCGCAGCGCCGCCATTGACACGGGCACCGCCAATTTTAATCGAGGATCTTAAAGCGTGGATCGTCCGGATCGATCGAGACGATGCCGCGCGCTTCTTCGGCCATCTGCGTCTCGGCGGCGCGGTGCTCGCTGGTGCGCTTCGCCTCGACGTGCAGGTAGATCGCGTTGACCAGGTCCTGGCAGCCTTCGCGCGAGAGGGCCGAGATTTCGAATACCGGGCCTTTCCAGCCCATGCGCTTGACGAAATCCTTGACGCGCTTCGTGCGCTCTTCTTCCGGCACCACGTCGAGCTTGTTGAGCACCAGCCAGCGCGGCTTGTCGGCCAGCGAAGCGTCGTACTTTTCCAGCTCCTTGACCAGGGCCTTGGCTTCCTTGACCGGATCGACCGTGCTTTCGAACGGCGCCAGGTCGACGATGTGCAGCAGCAGGTTGGTGCGCTGCAGATGGCGCAGGAACTGGTGGCCCAGGCCGGCGCCTTCGGAAGCGCCTTCGATCAGGCCGGGAATGTCGGCGATGACGAAGCTGCGCTCGTGCGACACGCGCACCACGCCCAGGTTCGGGTGCAAGGTGGTGAACGGATAGTCGGCGATCTTCGGCTTGGCGTTCGACACGGCGGTAATGAAGGTCGACTTGCCGGCGTTGGGCATGCCCAGCAGGCCGACATCGGCCAGCACTTTCAGTTCCAGGCGCAGTTCGCGGCGTTCGCCTTCCTTGCCCTCGGTTTTCTGGCGCGGGGCGCGGTTGGTCGAGGACTTGAAGTGGATGTTGCCCCAGCCGCCCTCGCCGCCCTTGGCCAGCAGTTCGGTCTGGCCGTGTTCGGTCAGGTCGGCGATGATTTCGCCGTTGTTGTTATCGACGATGAGCGTACCGACCGGCATGCGCAGGTAGATGTCTTCCGCGCCCTTGCCGTAGCAATCGGCACCGCGACCCGGCTCGCCATCCTTGCCCTTGTGGACTTTGGAATAGCGGAAATCCACCAGGGTGTTGATGTTGCGGTCGGCCACGGCAAAAATCGAGCCGCCTTTTCCGCCATCGCCACCATCCGGGCCGCCGAACGGCCGGAATTTCTCGCGGCAGAACGAGGCACAGCCGTTGCCGCCATCGCCGCCGATGACTTCGATTTTTGCTTCGTCGATAAACTTCATGAATGCCGCCTTAAAACTAAAAAGGCTCTACCGTGGGCAGAGCCTTTCAATGGAAGGCTTTCGCCTTACAAGTGGGCGCCGCCGGGCGGCGCCGATATTGCGACTAACTTAAGCAGCAACTGCTTCGTTAGGAACAACGGTAACGAACTGCTTCGAGCCAACGCCCTTGACAACGAACTTCACCTTGCCGTCGACCAGCGCGAACAGGGTGTGATCCTTGCCGGTGCCGACGTTTTCACCAGCGCGCACTGGGGTGCCGCGCTGACGAATGATGATGCCGCCGGCATTGATTGCCTGGCCGCCGTAGACTTTGACGCCGAGACGTTTTGATTCTGAGTCACGGCCGTTGCGCGTTGTGCCGCCGCCTTTTTTGTGTGCCATTTAAATACTCCTTGATAGCTGGATAAATCGGGCAAACAGCAATTAGCCGTTGATCGATACGACTTGGATTTCGGTGAAATTCTGGCGATGGCCTTGATGCTTCTGGTAGTGCTTACGACGACGCATCTTGAAAATCTTCACTTTATCGTGACGACCGTGTGCCACAACAGTTACCAGTACCTTTGCACCTTCGACCAATGGCGCACCAAACTTGATGGTGTCGCCCGCGCCTACTGCGAGAACTTGATCGATGGTGATTTCGGAACCAATGTCTGCCGGTATCTGTTCTACTTTAAGTTTTTCGCCAGCGACAACTTTGTATTGTTTGCCACCGGTTTTTATGACCGCGTACATGATTTGAAACCTCATCAAATGTTAAGAGAATCCCCCTGACCGTAGTCCGGGGAACCGCTGATTATACATGGGATGCATTCTTGCGTCAAAACCCATGTTCGAGGCGACGTCCGCGTGGCGTGGGCACAACGACAAGATTGGCGCTGGATTAGCGACGGTTTTCATAGGGAGCAGACAGGCACCGCCGAGTGGGACGGGAAGCAAGCGCTTGTCGTATAATCGCCGCACCTAACGACTACAGCAGGTTTGCCTTGTCCGCCGCCCCATCTCAAGCTCAACAGAACAACATCGCCCAATCGATCACCGCCGACATGGAAGCGGTCAACACGGTGATCCGTGCGCGCCTGCATTCCGAGGTTGCGCTGGTGAACCAGATTGCGGAGTACATCATCAGCGCCGGCGGCAAGCGCATCCGGCCGGTACTGGTTCTGCTTATCGCCAACGCCTACGGGTACCGGGGCGTGGCCCACCATGAGCTGGCCGCAGTGGTCGAATTCATCCACACCGCCACCCTGCTGCACGACGACGTGGTGGACGAGTCGTCGATGCGGCGCGGGCGCCAGACCGCCAACGCGCTGTTCGGCAACGCCGCCTCGGTGCTGGTTGGCGATTTTTTGTATTCGCGCGCCTTCCAGATGATGGTGGGCCTGAACAATATGCGCGTGATGCAAATTCTCTCGGACGCCACCAACGTGATTGCCGAAGGCGAAGTGCTGCAGCTGCTGAACATGCACGACCCGGACGTCACGCAGGACAGCTATCTGAAAGTGATCGAATCGAAGACCGCCAAGCTGTTTGAAGCGGCGGCCCAGCTGGGCGCGCTGGTTTCGGGGGCGAGCGACGCCCAGGTCGACGCGGCCGGCGAATACGGCCGCTCGCTGGGCACGGCCTTCCAGCTGATCGACGACGTGCTCGACTATGCGGGAGATGCCGCGGAGATCGGCAAGAACGTGGGCGACGACCTGCGCGAAGGCAAGCCGACCCTGCCCCTGATCTACATGATGGAAAACGGCACGCCGGAACAGCGCGAGCTGGTGCGCAGCTGCATCGAGCATGGCGACGAGCAGCATTTCGACGCCATCCTGTCGGCCGTGACCAATAGCGGCGCGCTGGACTACACGCGCCGCCAGGCGATGGACGCGGCCGAACGGGCGCGCGCGGCCATTGCCGACCTGCCGGAAAGTGTGTTCAAGGACAGCCTGCTGCAACTATGCAGGTTCGCAGTTGACAGGAACCACTGAGGGGCGTTAACTTAACGTCTGCACAAGATTCTACTACCCGTCGGGGTGTGGCTCAGCCTGGTAGAGCGCTGCGTTCGGGACG
>CBFGOU010000646.1:0-3330 GCA_965650445.1 uncultured Oxalobacteraceae bacterium
CAATCGATCTCGACAGCGTGGGCCTGAGCCTGAGCCTGGCGCAGCTGGAACAGATGCACCAGCTCAAGACCGGCGCCTTGCTGCGTGCTTCGGTCGTGCTCGGCGCCCTGGCCGGCAGCGACCTGTCGGCCGTGCAGCGGGCCGCGCTCGACGCCTATGCCAAGGCGATCGGGCTGGCCTTCCAGGTCGTCGACGACGTGCTCGACGCGACCGCCGACTCGGCCACCCTGGGCAAGACGGCGGGCAAGGATGCGGCGGCCAACAAGCCGACGTACGTATCGATCCTGGGTCTGGAACCGTCCAAGGTGTTGGCGGAAAAATTGCGGTGCGACGCGCACGAAGCGCTCGCGCCGTTCGGTGAAAAAGCGGATCGGCTGCGCCAGTTGGCGGACCTGATCGTGCAGCGGAAAGCGTAAATGAAATTGCTAGAGAAAATCAATGAACCGGCCGAGCTGCGCAAGCTGGGGCGCAACCAACTGACGCCGCTGGCGCACGAGCTGCGCGGCTTCCTGCTCGATTCCGTCTCCAAGACCGGCGGCCATCTGTCGTCCAATCTCGGCACGGTCGAACTGACCATCGCGCTGCACTACGTGTTCAACACGCCGTACGACCGCATCGTCTGGGACGTCGGCCACCAGACCTATTCGCACAAGGTCCTGACCGGGCGGCGCAGCCAGATGCCGACCCTGCGTCAGCTGGACGGCATCTCGGGCTTTCCGCGCCGCTGCGAAAGCGAATACGACACCTTCGGCACGGCGCACTCGTCGACCTCGATTTCGGCGGCGCTGGGCATGGCGCAGGCCGCCAAGATCAAGGGCGAGCAGCGGCACGCCATTGCCGTCATCGGCGACGGTTCCATGACCGCCGGCATGGCCTTTGAAGCGCTCAACAACGCTGGCGTGCAGGAGGACATCAACCTGCTGGTGGTCCTGAACGACAACGACATGTCGATCTCGCCGCCGGTCGGCGCACTCAACCGCTATCTGGCGCGGCTGATGTCCGGCCAGTTTTACGCTGCGGCGAAGAACGTCGGCAAGTCGGTCCTGCCCGGCCCCATGCTGGAGCTGGCCAAACGCATCGAAGAACACGCCAAGGGCATGGTGGTGCCGGCCACGATGTTCGAGGAATTCGGCTTCAATTACATCGGCCCGATCGATGGCCATGACCTTGAATCGCTGATCCCGACGCTGGAAAACATCAAGAAGCTCAAGGGCCCGCAGTTCTTGCACGTGGTGACCAAAAAGGGGCAGGGCTACAAGCTGGCCGAGGCCGAGCCGGTCCTGTATCACGGCACCGGCAAGTTCAACCCCACCGAAGGCATCAAGCCGGGGGCGGCGGGCAAGACCACCTACACCGAAGTGTTCGGCAACTGGCTGTGCGACATGGCTGCCGCCGATACGCGCCTGGTCGGCATCACTCCGGCAATGCGCGAAGGCTCGGGCATGGTGCGCTTCGAAGAACTGTTCCCGGACCGCTATATCGACGTCGGCATCGCCGAGCAGCACGCCGTGACCTTCGGCGCGGGCCTGGCGACCGAAGGCCTCAAGCCGGTGGTGGCGATCTATTCGACCTTCCTGCAGCGCGCCTACGACCAGCTGGTGCACGACGTGGCGCTGCAAAACCTCGACGTCACGTTTGCGCTGGACCGCGCCGGTCTGGTGGGCGCGGACGGCGCCACGCACGCGGGCAATTACGACATTTCTTTCCTGCGCTGCATCCCGAACATGGTGCTGATGGCCGCGTCGGACGAGAACGAATGCCGCCAGATGCTGACCACGGCCTACCGTTACGAAGGCCCGGCGGCGGTGCGGTATCCGCGCGGTGCCGGCATCGGCGCGGCGATTGCGCCGGAGCTGACCGAGATCGCCATCGGCAAGGGCGAGATCAAACGTGCAGGCGCCGGCGTGGCGATCCTGGCGTTCGGCTCGATGGTGGCGCCGAGCATGCAGGCTGGCGAAACGCTGGGGGCCACAGTGGTCAATATGCGCTTCATCAAGCCGCTGGACGTCGAACTGGTCAAGCGCCTGGCCGCCGATCACGAGTATCTGGTGACGGTGGAAGAGGGGGCTGTCATGGGTGGTGCGGGCGCGGCGGTGGCCGAGGCGCTGGCTGCCGAAGGCATCGTCAAGCCGATCTTGATGCTGGGCCTGCCCGACAAATTCATCGACCATGGCGATCCGGCCGTGCTGCTGGCCAGCGTGGGGCTGGACGGCAAGGGAATCACGGCCTCGATTCGTCAGCGCTTCGGTGCGGCCGAGCCACGGCTGGTAGTGAACAACAGTTAAGCATCGCGCACGTAAAACCCTGAAATCCGGTCGCCCGCGCATTCGCAAGGGCGACGTTAATTGCGCTTGCGATCTGGCTCCCACAGCACATCGCTGCCACCGGCAAACCGGTTCAATACCCGCGACAGCACGAACATCAAATCCGACAGCCGGTTCACATACTGGCGCGGCTGTTCGTTAATCTTTTCGCTGCGCCCCAGGCTGACAATGCTGCGCTCGGCACGGCGGCACACCGTGCGGCACACATGGGCAATCGACGCCGCCCGCGAACCCGCAGGCAAAATGAAATCCTTCAGCGGCGGCAAGGTGGCGTTGTACTTGGCCAGCAAAGCATCGAGCCGCGCCACATGCTCGTCGGTAATGAGCTGATAGCCCGGAATACACAGCTCCCCGCCCAGGTCGAACAGGTCGTGCTGGATCGACACCAGTTCCTCGCGTAGTTCGGCGGGAATCTCCTCGCACAGCAGCAGTCCCACGAAACAATTTAATTCATCCACATCGCCCAGCGATTGCACGCGCACGCTGTCCTTGCCGGTACGGCTGCCATCGCCCAGGCCGGTAGTGCCGTCGTCGCCGGT
Source organism: uncultured Oxalobacteraceae bacterium (assembly GCA_965650445.1). Taxonomy (GTDB): domain Bacteria; phylum Pseudomonadota; class Gammaproteobacteria; order Burkholderiales; family Burkholderiaceae_D; genus Telluria_A. The sequence continues at coordinate 2,864 of CBFGOU010000646.1, forward strand.
GCGCGTTGCAATTTTCGAGAGTCGGTTGCCCATATAATTCCGCCGTCTGGTAAAAATATTAATAGGCCAGCATACGACAAACGCGGTGAATCTGCTTACAATCAGCGCATGTCCGCCCCACACCGCATCGATCCGGAACGCCAGCGCGAGGTAGCCGCCGCACTGCGCGCCGTCCTGCCCGACGGCTGCGTGCTGGCCGACGCGGAAGACACCCGTCCCTACGAGTGCGACGGCCTGGCCGCGTATCGCCAGCTGCCGATGATCGTCACCTTGCCGCAGAACGAAGCGCAGGTGCTGGCGATCCTTGACGTATGCCGCGAACTGCAGGTGCCGATCGTGCCGCGCGGCGCCGGCACCGGCCTGTCCGGCGGCGCCATGCCGATCGCCGAAGGCGTGGTCGTATCCACCGCGCGCCTGAACCGCATCGTGCGCCTCGAGCCGTATGCGCGCGCCGCCAATCGCCCCTA
>CBFGOU010000647.1:0-3322 GCA_965650445.1 uncultured Oxalobacteraceae bacterium
AGGCATGCTGACCCTGAAAATGGATGGCATCGAAAAAGTGCTGATGGGACTGACCGACCTGCGCACTGTGCGCCAAGTGTGCATCAAGTAACCGGCGTCTGCGCGTTCGCGAAGCGAGAGTCTATCTGTTTGGTTTCGCGCGATCGTATTCCGCGTCGTAGCTGGCCATTGTTCCGAGCATGGAACTTCCCGGTACCTGGCTGGTGTACATGGCCGGCCGGGAAGCCGACATGGTCCCTGGTATTAAAAAAAAGGCCGTCCGGCATGCGCGGGACGGCCTGAGCTGGCGTTCTGCGCCGCTTACATGATCTTGGTGCCAATGTACCAGGCGATCGCGGCAACAAAGGCCGAAGCGGGAATCGTCAGGATCCATGCCCACACGATATTGCCCGCAACACCCCAGCGCACGGCGGACATTTTCTGCGCCGCGCCCACGCCGACGATGGCGCCCGTGATGGTGTGGGTGGTCGACACCGGCACGCCCCAGAAACTGGCCATCAGCAAGGTGATGGCGCCGCCGGTTTCGGCGCAAAAGCCGCCCACCGGCTTGAGCTTGGTAATCTTCTGGCCCATGGTCTTGACGATGCGCCAGCCGCCGAACAGCGTGCCGAAGCTGATCGCCGCGTAGCAGGAAATGATGACCCATGTCGGCGGATACTTGTCCGCTTCGCTGACGTAGCCGGCCGAAATCAGCAGCATCCAGATGATGCCCATGGTTTTTTGTGCGTCGTTACCGCCGTGGCCCAGGCTATACCCGGCCGCCGAGAGCAGCTGCAAGCGCCGGAACCAGGTGTCGACCTTGCGCGGCGTGGAGCGCACGAACAGCCAGGACACGATCAGCATGATCAGGGTGCCGAGAACAAAGCCCATGACCGGCGCGATCACGATGAACATGACGATCTTCCACAGGCCGGCGGCGATCAGCGAGCCGGTGCCCGCCTTGGCGACGGCCGCGCCCACCAGGCCGCCGATCAGGGCGTGCGAGGACGAGGACGGCAAGCCGTAATACCAGGTGATCACGTTCCAGATGATGGCGCCGCATAGCGCGCCGAAGATGACGTAGTGGTCGACCACCTTGGGATCGATGGTGCCTTTGCCGATGGTGGCGGCAACTTTCATGCTGACGACGAAGATCGCCACGAAATTGAAGAAGGCTGCCATGGCAACGGCCGTCTGCGGTTTGAGCACGCCGGTCGACACGACCGTGGCGATCGCGTTGGCCGAGTCGTGGAAGCCGTTCATGAAGTCGAACACCAGGGCCAGGGCGACGAGCAAGCCGAGCACATAGATGCTGATTTGTAGGGTTTGCATGTGTTATCTTTTTTATTGAAAAGCCAGAAACCGCTTACGCGTTCTCGACGATGATGCCTTCGATGATGTTGGCCACATCTTCGCAACGGTCGGTGACGGTTTCGAGAATCTCGTAGATGGCCTTCAGTTTGATCAGATTGCGCACGTCCGGTTCGTCGCGGAACAGTTTGGACATGGCGGCGCGCATGACGTGGTCGGCGTCCGATTCCAGACGGTCGATTTCTTCGCACACGGCGACGATCTTTTGCGAGTTGTCCATGTTGTGCAGCATGCCGACGGCTTGCTGGACTTTTTCGCAGCAGGCCAGCGACAGCTCGGCCAGGCGCTTGGCTTCCGGGGTCACGGCTTTCAGGTCGTACAGGGACACGGTTTGGCCGGCATCTTCCATCAGGTCGAGGATGTCGTCCATCTTGGTGATCAGCTGGTGGATGTCGTCACGGTCGATCGGGGTGATGAAGGTCTTGTGCAGCATGTCGACGGTCTGGTAGGTGATCTTGTCGGCCTGCTTTTCGATCGATTCGATGGCGTGAACGCGGTTTTCCAGGTCGTCGAAATTGGTCATCAGACCCAGCATTTCGTGCGCGCCCTTCACGCACAGCGCGGCATGCGCGTTGAAGAGGTCGAAAAACTTGCCCTCGGTGGGCATCAAGCGTCCAAACATGGCTTTCTCCGTTAAAGCTATTGATACTGCTGAAGTGCCGCCGCAGCCGCGGCGACTGTCTTGATTAGTCGCCCTGGTACAGGGCAAGGTTACCGCTATAGTTGCCGAATTTCGTGTACGACCCGATCCAGGTCAGGCGTATCGCACCGATCGGACCGTTACGCTGCTTGCCGATGATGATCTCCGCCGTGCCTTTGTCGGGCGAGTCGGGGTTGTAGACCTCGTCGCGGTACAGGAAGATGATCACGTCCGCATCCTGCTCGATAGCGCCCGACTCGCGCAGGTCGGACATGACCGGGCGTTTGTTGGGGCGCTGTTCCAGCGAGCGGTTCAGCTGCGACAGGGCAATCACGGGACAGTGCAGTTCTTTCGCGAGGCCTTTCAGGCTACGCGAAATTTCCGAAATCTCGGAAGCGCGGTTGTCGCCCGGCTGGCTACCGGTCATCAGCTGCAGGTAGTCGACGATGATCAATCCCAGCTTGCCACATTGGCGCGACAGGCGGCGCGAGCGCGCGCGCAGTTCGATCGGGTTCAGCGCCGGAGTTTCGTCGATGTACAGCTGCGCTTCGTTCATTTTCTGAATCGCGTGCGTCAGGCGCGGCCAGTCTTCATCGTTGAGGCGGCCGGTACGCAGGCGGTGCTGGTCGAGCTGGCCGACCGAGCCGAGCATACGCATGGCCAGCTGGGCGCCGCCCATCTCCATCGAGAACACGGCCACCGGCAAGCCGGCTTCGATCGCCACGTTCTCGCCGATGTTGACCGAGAACGCGGTCTTGCCCATCGACGGACGGCCGGCCACGATCACCAGGTCGCCCGGCTGCACGCCCGAGGTCATGCGGTCCAGGTCGATGAAGCCGGTCGGCACGCCGGTGATCTCGCTCTGGTTGTCGCGGCTGTAGAGTTCGTCGATGCGCTCGACCACCTGGGTCAGCAGCGGCTGCACCGCCACCCAGCCCTGCGAGCCGCGCGCGCCCTGCTCGGCGATCGCGAAAATCTTCGACTCGGCCTCGTCGAGCATCTGCTTGACTTCCTTGCCCTGCGGGTTGAACGCATTGCCGGAAATTTCGTCGGCCACGGTGATCAGTTTGCGCAGCACGCCGCGGTCGCGCACGATCTCGGCATAGCGCCGGATGTTGGCCGCCGACGGGGTGTTCTGGGCCATCGCATTCAAGTACTGCAAGCCGCCCACGTCCTCGGCCTTGCCGATGTTGGTGAGCGCTTCGAACACGGTGATCACGTCGGCCGGTTTGGAGGCGTTGATCAGCTTGACGATCTGTTCGAAGATGATGCGGTGATCGTAGCGGTAAAAATCGTCCGCATGCATCATGTCGGCAATACGGTCGAACGCAG
>CBFGOU010000648.1:0-3322 GCA_965650445.1 uncultured Oxalobacteraceae bacterium
ATGTTCATCACGCGGATCTTGAGCATCTCGTCGGTTTCGGTGTTGTTCACCAGGTGATGCAGGCCGCGCCAGGCCCCTTCGACCGCCTGGAACTGCTCGGTGTGCATGATCAGGTTGATCTGGTCGGTCAGCTTCTTGTCCAGCGCCGAGATCAGGTTCTGGATGGTGGCCAGCACGTCGCCCGAGACCAGGTTGGTGCCGGCCAGCGCCTGCTCGGCCAGGGTGCGCACCGCCACTTCGACCGATTCCTTGGCCTTGTCCGATTGCGGCTTGAATTCTTTCTGCAGCAGGGAACCGAAGTCGCTCATCTCGAGCGTACCCGACTCCTGTTGTACGTCTGCGTTGGCCTGCGCCATATCGTTCTCCTATTGTCCGTCGGTGCGTTACTCGGTCGGCTTCGGTGCCGAAGTCAATGCCTGCATCAGGGCCGGTTCGGCCAGCAGCTTGGCGATCAGCTCTTCGGCGCCGGTCTTGCCATCCATGTAGGTCATCAAATTGGCCAGCTGGCCACGGGCTTCGAGCAGCTTGTTGAGCGAGTCGACCTTGCGCGCGATCGCCGCCGGAGTGAAGTCGTCCATGCTTTCGAACGTCAGGTCGACCGCCATATTGCCTTCGCCGGTCAGGGTGTTCGGCACCTGCACCGCCACGCGCGGCTTCATGGCCTTGAGGCGTTCGTCGAAATTGTCGACGTCGATTTCCAGGAATTTGCGCTCGGCCACCGGCGCCAGCGGCTCGGCGGGCTGGCCCGACAGGTCGGCCAGGACGCCCATCACGAACGGCAGCTGGACCTTTTTCTCGGCGCCGTACACCTCGACGTCATATTCGATCTGCACGCGCGGTGCACGGTTGCGCGCGATGAACTTCTGGCTACTTTCTTTGCCCACGATTTACTCCTCCATGATTGAACTACTCGGCTGCCTGGCTGCTGCGTTACTGCTCCGGTTGCGGTCCCCGGATCACTTTCAGTTGTCCCATACTGTCCGGCGCCAGCTCTTCCATGATGTCGAAAAAGCTCATCGGCGCCAGGCGCTTGGCGCGCTCCAGCAGCATCGGCACCGGGCTCGATGGCTCGTGGCGCTGGTAGTAGGCGAGAATCTTGTCGAGCATGCGCAGCACGTCGGCGCGGCTGTTGATGTCGCCACTGATGGCGGCCGGCGCGGCGGCGCGCGCGGGCCCGCCCGCGCCGTCGGCGGCGCTGGCCTCGTCAAGCGCGCGCTCGGCTTCGGGCGCGGCCAGGTGGCTGCTCAGCAGGTCGCCCATGCGGCGCAGCTGGCGCGTGAGGGCGTCCAGATTGAGCGCCTGCGAACTGCCGACGTGGCGCACCAGGGCCACTTCGATATTGACCACGCTGGCGTGGGCCTGGGTCAGCGCGGCGGCGCCCTGCTGCAGGGCGTCCGCGGCGACATCGTTCAGGGCCGCTTCGATCGAGGACATGGTCGGCGCGCTCTGGCCGTCCGGCACCGCCAGTTCGCCGCTGGCCTGGTCGAGCACGCGCAGCGACAGGGCCCCCAGGCCGGGCAGCACGATGAAGGTCGCTTCGCGCAGTTCGCGCAGCACGGTGGCGCTGTCGGCCAGGGTGGCGATGGAATTGATGCGCAGGGTCGGATCGTTGCCGTCGTCGGGATCGAGCTGCGGGTGGACGCTGTCCCAGCGCTCTTCGATCAGGCGCTCGATCAGGCGCAGGCCGTCGGCCAGGCCTGGCACGCCGTGCAGCGCCAGCAGCGCGCGCACCAGCGGCATGGCCACGCGCAGGTCGCGCGCACGCTGCAGCAGCTCGAGGGCCTGCTTTTTCACCAGCTTCCATTCGGGCGGCACGGCCGGGGTGATGGTGTCGCCGTACTGCACTTCGGGCTTGCCGAGCGCGCTCTGTTCGAGTTCCAGGAAGGCGGGGTCGTATTCGAGGTTGGGACCACAGGGGGCGTCCGCGGCCAGTTCCTGAAGCAGGGAGTCGACGTCGACAATACTCATAGTGGTGCGCGGCGGTTGTTTTGGACAGAGCGGTCGGCGCGGCGGCGCATGGGAATGGTCGGTGCGCACGGCCGTAATTTTTTATGGTGCTGCATTGTTTCGAGAATATTGTCCTCAAGACATATCAAACAACTATACGCGATTTTTACACAACATCGTTAGTGAAAAATATGCGTTTTTTTACATGTTGCGTGACCCGCGACGGATTGACATTTGGACGCGGGAAGATTAAATCGGCGCGGGCGGGCCGACGTCGGTGTCGTCGGAAAGTGTGAAATCGCCGCGCTCGAAGGCGGCCAGGACCTCGGCGGTCTGGCGCAGCCAGGCGGCCGGAACGAGGATGCGCACGCCGCCCATGGCGGGGGCGATCAGCTGGTCGGCCTGGGCGTGGTTGGCGTCGGCCACGACGGCGGGAATGCCGGCCGCGGCCAGGCAGCCCTGCACCAGGTGGGCGTGGGTGGGGATCAGGTATTTGGCGGCTACGACGAGGTCGCGTCCGGGGATGCGCTCGAGTTCGAGCCCGCTATCGAGGTGCTGCGCCAGTGCGGCGCCCAACAGGTTTTGCATGTTCGCCCCGGCCCTGTAGTGGTCAACATGACCAGCTTACATGAACCGGGGCGGCAGGACGATTACTTCGCCGGTCACAGCGCGAGCGCGCCGCTGTCGGCGCACAGCTTGAGGCTGGCGTGGCGCGGGCCGGCGATGTGCGCCATCAGCAGGTCGTGGCGCTCTTCCAGCAGGGCGAACACGGCATCCTTGGACAGCACGTACTGGTCCAGCAGGGTGTCCTTGAGCGATTCGATGACGGCTTTGTAGTCGCGGACCGCGCCCAGGGTGTAGCTGTAGAGCTCGTCCGATTTCTCTTCCACCTGGCGCAGCGTGCGCTCGCCCGACCCTTCCTGCTGCAGCTGGGTGTAGTCGATCTTGGCGCGCGAATACATGGACAGGCGGTTGACCATCAGATTGAGCATCTTGGTGGCTTTTTCGATGTCGTTCTGGCTGCCCACGGAAATGCCGCGCGCGCCGTAGAACAATTCTTCCGCCGCCACGCCGCCGTACAGCTGGATCACATCCTGTTCCAGTTCTTCCAGGGTGCGCAGCGAGACGTCGTCGCCCGATTGCAGCACGTAGCCGAGCGCGCCGATCTTCGAGACCGATTCGGTGGAAATTTTCAGCAGGTGCGATTTTTCCTTGACTTCGTCCAGCGACAGGCCCTGGCGCAGATACGGGTCGATCTGCATGAAGAAGTGGCCCAGCTCGTGCAGCGCCACGCGTTCGCGCTGCTTGTGCTTTTCGGCCGTGGTGGCGCGGTCGGTCAGGCCCAGGGTGGCGCGCTCGAAGGCGCGGAACATCA
>CBFGOU010000649.1:0-3309 GCA_965650445.1 uncultured Oxalobacteraceae bacterium
GGAGCGGTATTCGATCACGTTGCGGCTCGGCTCCCGATGGTGGCCGTACAGCGCGTTGATGCGAACTGCGGTCGGCTACGACGTAGCACGTGGTCGCACGATACTGACACCTATTGTTTCGATACCGCGACACGTGGGAGCATAGCGCCTTCGCAGCTGCCCGACTCAACACCGTTTTTGCCCGACTGGGATGTATCCGTGCACTGAAGTGTGGCCCGTGCGGAACCCGATTCCTGGTTGCGGGTGTAGCGGTTATGTAGCGAGAATTTACGTATGCTTCCCTCGCTTGGATAGGAGGCAGTCCAATCAATCGTGTACCCGTTGTTCAGCATGGTGACCTTCGGTTTAGCGTCGGGGGCTGGGAAGGGATCGTCTTTGCCGTTAGTCTGCGATTGCCAAAGAACGCGCATGATGTGGGTCGGCGCGTCATACAGATAGTACGTCATACCCATTGCATAGCGCCCCGGTCTATATTCATAGAGAGGGCAGGACTTACGCACGATCGCATGGGATCGCGATGCATTAATCACATTGATGTTGTATTCGGGGCAGATAGAGTTAGCCGCGCCATTTGGCTGCTCAATTTCGAATTCATCCACTCCGGTGGGAAACTCGAAACGCAAGTGGCCCAGTGCAGGTACCAAGCGCATTTTGAAATCTGCGGCTTTGATCACGTAGAGATCAAGCCGCTCTGGCGGCTTGCTTGTCGAGTAAATTCTCAGTGCCCAGCGCGATTCGTCCGTGCCGTTCTCGACGATCGCATCGCGGGCTTTGCGTCCCTTGCGAATTGCAATATCTTGCGGGTCTTCACCTGTAGGAGTATTTCCACATGGGCTGCTGCTGCATTGTGTATTTGCTGTTGCACTTTCTGCGCTGCGCGTTGATGGTGGCGGCTGTTGTGCCGCGCTGGGCATACAGCTCGCAGTAATTAGCGAGACGGATACAACGATTAGAGCATGTTTCATCTTTTTACCTGTTCGTACAATTTTGAATAAAAAGTAACGGATCTACCCGGTTGACTAGTCCAGCACATTTAGTCAGCGCATCTTGTCGAACCTCTAAATGGAGATGGGCGCCGGTGCCCACTGTTTTCATGTCTTTTGCGTTACCGCTGCAGCCAGACTTGGCGATTATCGTGCCGCCCGATACTGGCCCCGATTTCACACAGAATTCACTCAAGTGAGCGTAAAAAAATCCGATCGTCCGTTTGCCCGGGTTTATTTTTCGGAAAGCGGCAGCCTGTGCTTCGGGTAAGTCGTTTACGTTGACCTCCAGAATCAAGGTGTCGCCGTAGTCATAAGCTTTGGAAGGAGAGCGCCCTATATAAACTGTACCATCCGCGACAGCGTACACAGGCGTGCCGGGTGCGGCCACAAGGTCGATGCCCTGGTGAGCACGCTTTCCCCCGTTTCTGACCATGCCAAACTGTGCCGAGCGCTTGCTTGCCAAGCCGGCCGTACGCAAGGTGCACACATCAAGTGGATCGCGCCATTTACCAGATTGCTCACCTGCCAAGGGTGCCGTTGCCGCAGGAGGTGGTGTTGACGGTCCGGGGGCGGATGGGAGCGAGCGCGGCGTTGGCTTGACCGTGGCCGCCTCCGGACTCAGTCCGCCCATAATTTCGGTAGTCTCGCGAGGAAGAGTCGAAAATTTTTGGGCATCCTGAATCAGGAAATTGTTCACGTTGATCTTAGCGTCGGTGTACGCGTACAGCCAAGCTTTATATGCATTTCGGGCTTTTCCTCCGTGCTGAGTAATGAAGGTCTCGGCTTTCTCGGCGTTACCGCCAAATTGAGCAATCAGCTGTGCTTCTGCATCCGCTTCAGTCCATTCCTTGCCTTTGCCGATGAGGCGCAGAGCGCCGCCCAAGCCTTCGTGGTGTAGTAAATAAGCGACCTTTGCCTTGTCCTCTGGTGGTAGTGAGCTAATGTTGAATTTGGTCAGTCGGGCGAAATTTTTCAGGTTGATCGCTGCGTAGGTCGCCGCGCCGTCGATCGCGTAGCGTGCCTCTAGCCGCTTCGCCAGCAGCGCCTGTTTGTTCATTTTCTGACACTCAGCGTGCAGCAGCGAGTCCGAATTATTGAACACGTCCATCCAGGCGGCCGCGAAAAACTGTGCTAGACCTTGGGCGAGCTTTGGCTTGGTTGAGTTCGATTTCTCCTGCCAGACGCCTTTAATTTTCGCCGCTTCCGCATCGACCAGTGCCGCCAACGACTGCGGTGTCAGCCCGTGTGTATCTGCTGCCGCGATAATATGTTTCCGGTACGGCTCATTGCCGGGAGCAAGGCGCAAGTTTGCTTCGGTATAAACCGTCGCCAATGCATGCACAGGCTTGCCTTGCTCGGTTCGTGTTTGTGCACGCGCGGTTTCGCCATTGTTCTGCTTAGCGTTATGCGTTGTCTCCTCTTTGGTGGCCGGCGTCGTGCTTCGAGCTGGCCCCCTTTTCGGTTCCAAATTTCCCTTTACCGCGACTTGGCGCGAGTCAACTGACACATTCCAGCGGCCAAGCGGAAGAATAGGTCGGTCCAGCACCTGGACGAACTTCTTCTCCATGTCTTCGATCCATACTTTCAAACCGTTTGCGTGATCAAAAATCCCAAGCGAGAGCCAGCCATTTGAATCCACCAGGTGCTCTGCGACACTGCCGTCGTGTTCAACTCTCACCTTTGGAGGCGTGAACTGTGTGTGATCGAGAGCGCGGAACTTCAACGACAGGACCGTGTCCGGCTTGCTTTGATCGTTGGTTGGAATGCGCAGGTTCTGGCCGACGCGAAGAAAGTGGATTTGCTTTCCGCGAAGGTGGTTTTCAATCGCCAAGGCGTTAACGGTAACGCCAAACTTGCGGCCGATCTTCCACAGGGTGTCGTCTTTTTGAACCACATAATTCTGCATTTCAGTCCTTACAAATGTTCGGTGTCGCGGTCTTCGTCGAGTTCGCCGGGATCAAATCCTTCGTCCTCATCGTCGTCATCGGCATCACGAACTTCCTCGAAATGCACACTCCATCCCTCATATCCCACCAGCGCGAGGTATGGCTTGTTCATATCAGCGCTTACTTCGGGGCTGCTTCCGCCACCGTCGACAGAGCCGTCGGCAAACTTGGTCTTCGCAACGAGATCGTAGAACGTTACTTTTGCATCCTTGAGGGCCTCGCCCTCGGCGCTGTAGGCGAGCACAGTCATCGCGTGCGGCCCCGCTTTTTCCTCTGTAGATACCGGCTTGGTCACCAGCTTGGTAATCTGTCCCGGCAGCAGGGCCGCTTTCGACGCGCCGCCACCAAAAGTGTGCTGCCCACCCTTGACAGTAAAA
>CBFGOU010000650.1:0-3307 GCA_965650445.1 uncultured Oxalobacteraceae bacterium
GTTCGATGACGTAGCGCACGCTGTCGCTGTGCGCCGCCGGCGCGGCGGGCGCTGGAACGGCTTCGGCGGGGGCGCTGTCGAGCAGTGCGTCGAGCTCGGTGTCGAAGATGGCGGCCAGGTGGCGCGCGGTGCGGTACAGCACCGCCTTGCCGGTTTCGGCGCGCTTGATCGAGGCGATCGAGACCGGCAGCTGGCGCGTCATGCACAGCTCGGCCAGCGCTTCCTGGCTCAGGCCGCGCGTCTTGCGCAGGCTCTTGAGCAGGGCTGCATCGAGCGCGATGCGGCCGTCGCTGGCGGGGGAAAGGTCAGGGGAGGGTGAATCGAAGTTCATTTCCGGCAACTATAGCACCGCCCGGGTGCTTGTGCCGGCCGGGCGCGGCGGCTTGCCTGGCGGCGCCTCTATTCATACAGGCGGGCGTCGATCGGATGCGCCATGGCCGGACCGACGATGCTCGGCATCGGCGTGAGCGGGCGGCTGACCGAGTAACTGCTGTCGGGCGCGTGATCGTAGGTGGTCAGGGTGACCGACAGGTCGTGGCTGTTGGAACCGCTGTAGGTGCCGCCGATGCTGCCGGCCACGCGCGCGCCCGACCTGAGGGTAAATACCCCGCTGAGCGTATACGGCACCACGACCGACGAGCGCACCGCCGTCACCAGGCACATCATCGACGAGTGCGGCGGCACTTCGGCCGGGGCGTTGAAGCCCCAGGTCTTGGAGGTGGTGGCCGCGCCGTTGCGCATATACACATGCCCGGTTTCGCTCGACAGCACCACGCGCGCGCCGCTGGCCACCGGCACCGGCCCCTTGCAGCCGGCCGGCGCCGGCGTTTCCAGGCCGAGCTGGTCGGTCCAGGCGGCGGTGTCGGCCACGGTGACCGATCCGCTGATCAGGCTGGTCTGGGTATGGGCGTTGCTGTTGTTGACGGTTTCACGGTACAGGTCGGACGGACGGGCGTGGATGATCCTGGCGCTGGCCAGCGCGTAGTCGATCGCATGCACCTCGTCGATGCGCGCCACCGGATCGTTCACACCGGAACTCCATACCGTGCCCTGATAGCCGGTCGGTCCGCACCCCTTGCAGATGGCAAAGGTGCCGTCGTCCTGCAGATGGCCGTAGAACTCCCCGCCTTCGGCAGTGAGCTGGGTGCCCCAGACCCAGCCCTCGTTGTGGGACAGGTCGGTGCCGCGGTAAATGCAAAAGTTGCCGTCGGTCTGGACCAGAGCGAAAAAACGGTTGCCGGGGGCGCCGCGCGCGGTTTCCCACAGCAAGCCCTGGTGACGCTCCAGTCCGGCGCCGCGGTACACGCGCAGCTTGCCGTCGGCTTCGATGACGGCGAAGAACATGCCGTTGGCCGAGACGATGTAATCGCCCACCGACAGACAGCGGTTCATCGGCAGCACCGCATGGTAGAGCGCGCCGCCGGCGCCGGGCATGAAGACGGCCGCACGAATCATCTGGAATTCATGGGCGAGGGCTTGGGTCAAACGGGTCACGATGGACATCCTTGGCATGGGCTTGCTGCTAACGGAAGCATTGTCGGTCCGGCGCGCGGGCGGCGACAGGCCAGAGCGGTATCAGCTAGGGCTCAGTTCGGTATCAGTGCGGCGCCGGCAGCGCTTTTGTTGCCAAATATTTACGCGAACTCTCTGCGCGGGGCCCTGTCAAAAGGGCACAGAGGCACGCTGCGCCGCTGTGGCGCAGCGTGCTGTCGACCTACCTCACTGGAGATATGACATGCAAAAGAACAAACTTACGCTGGCCCTGCTGGGCGCTTCGGCTTCGTTCGCCCTGCTGACCGCACTGAGCGCGCAGGCGCAAAGCGGCATGCCGACCCAGCAGGACGCCACCGCGCCCGGCACCGCCGGCAAGAGCACCACCACCCAGAACGCCGATCGGCAGGCGTCCGGCCAGAGCAGCACCCAGGGCAATACCGCCAGCGGCAGCGGCAAGGCCATGAACCGGGCCGATCAAAAGCTCCTGCGCAACCTGGCGCTGGCCAACATGGCCGAAATCGAGGCCGCGCGGATGGCCCAGACCAGGGGGCAGAGCGAGCCGGTCAAAACCTATGCCCAGCGCATGATCGACGACCACACCAAGGCGCTGAATGACATTCAGCAACTTGCGCAGAGCAAAGGCGTCAGCTTGCCGACGGAACTGGACCGCATGCACAAGGCCAAGGCCGACCGGCTGGGGCGCTTGTCCGGCGAACAGTTCGACCGGGTGTATATGTCGCAAGCGGGCGTGGCCGACCATAAAAAGACCCACAGCCTGCTCAACGCGGCGAACCGGGCCGCCGACCCGGACATCAAGGCATTGGCGGCACGCATGCAGCCGGCCGTCGACGAGCACCTGAAAATGGCGCAAGACCTGCACGGCCGCAGCGGTGGACTGACTGCGACCGGGTCGAGCAGCAGCGGCAGTACGGCGGTCGGCCCGAGCGGCAGCCCGGGCACCGGCAGCGTGACCGGGGTGAGCGGCACCGGCACACGTCCGGCGGAAAGCGGCACCGGCGGCACGAGCACCGAGCGCAAATAAGTGCGGCCAGCGGCGCGGCCGCCAAACAGGCGGGCGCGGCGGTGAATGGTGGCGGGCAGGCTACAATGCCTGTCCATGCTCGCCATTCTCGTCGTCACCTTCCCCTTCTTCGCGCTGGTGCTGTGCGGCTACCTCGCGGTACGGCGCCATCTATTGCCCCAGCTGGCCATTCCGGGCCTGAACAGTTTCGTCCTGTACTTTGCGCTGCCGTGCATGCTGTACCGATTCGGCTCAGTCACGCCGCTGGCGCAGCTGCTCGACGGCGGCGTGTTCGGGGTGTACCTGCTGTGCGCTCTGATCATCGTCGCGCTCACGGTGGCGGCGACCGTGCGTCAGGCGGACTGGAACAACGCTGCCTTCGGCGCCCTGGTGGCGGCGTTTCCGAATACCGGCTTCATGGGCGTGCCGCTGCTGGTGGCGCTGCTGGGGGACCGCGCCTCCGGCCCCGTCATCGTCGCGCTGGCAGTCGACCTGGTGCTCACCACGTCGCTCTGCATCGCCCTGTCGCGCCTGGGCGGGGCCAGTGGACAGAGCAGCACAGCCGCGCTGCGCAATGCGCTGGCCGGCATGCTGCGCAACCCCATGCCGTGGGCGATCCTGCTCGGCGCCATCGCGTCCGGCGCCGGCATCGCGCTGCCCGGCCCGCTCAGCAAGACCATTGGCCTGCTGGCCGACGCGGCCTCGCCCGTAGCCTTGTTTACCATCGGCGCCGTGCTGGCCCGCTCCCAAATGAACGCGGCCGAAGCCACGCCGGCCAGCCAGTTCGTGCCC
>CBFGOU010000651.1:0-3305 GCA_965650445.1 uncultured Oxalobacteraceae bacterium
CGACGTGGTGCAGGCGCAGCGCAAGATCAAGGCCGTGATCGTGGCGGGCCTGGCCTACCCGGGCGCGATCCTGTCGCTGATCCTGGTCTACATCTACCTGTTCGGCACCCGCGTGATCCCCGAGTTCACCCGCATCGTCGATCCGGCCGGCTGGCACGGCGCGGCCAGGTCGCTGTACGTGATGTCGGTGCTGGTGCACGACTGGATGCTGTACGTCGTCGCCGGCATTGTGCTGGTGCTGGCTGCATTCATATTGGCGATGCCGCGCTGGCGTGGCAACGTGCGCATCTTCTTCGACAAGTTCGCGCCGTTTTCGATTTACCGGCTGGTGGTCGGCAGCGGCTTCCTGCTGGCCTTCTCGGCCCTGCAAACGGCCGGCATCACGGTCGAAAAGTCGCTCACGCGCCTGTCGGATCTGGCCGATCCATGGCTGCGCGAACGTCTCGACGGCGCCCTGCTGGGCGTGCGCTCGGGCCTGAACTGCGGCGAGGCGCTGCGCAATTCCGGCTACGGCTTTCCCTCGCAGGAGGTGATCGACGACCTGTGCGTGTACGCCGAATACCGCGGCTTCGGCGAAGCCCTCAAGCTGCTGGCCGACGAGTGGATGGAAGAAGGCATCGAGCAGGTATCGGCTCAGATGAAGGTATTGAACGGATTATCGATCGTTACCCTGGCGATCGTGATTGGCTGGCTGGTGACCGGATTTTTCGGCATCCAGCACGAAATTGCAGCACTGACTCGCGCAGTACATTAAAAACCAAATCTATCAACTATCGGAGAACCCCATCATGAAGAACACCAAGCCATTCCTTGCCCGCTTACCCGCCAAGCTGGGCCGCCAGCGCGGCGCTTCCCTGCTGGAGGGGATCGCCTATCTGGGCATTGCCGCGCTGGTGGTGCTGGGCGCAGTCTCGCTGCTGACCAATGCCTTCGGCAGCGCCAAGGGCAACCAGACCACCGAGGAAACCGTGGCCCTGCGCACCGCCGTGCGCAAGCTCTATACCGGACAGGCCTACCCTACCGACGGCATGGTGGCCAGCCTGATCACCGCCAATGCGATTCCGAACACCCTGGTCAAGTCCGCCGGCGCGCTGAGCAATAGCTGGGCCGGCGCGGTCACCATCACCGGCAACGATGCCGGCGTGTTCAAGATCTCCTATGGCAGCGTGCCGCAGGACGTGTGCATGGGCGTGGTCAGCGGCGCCAACGGCTGGAATTCGATCTCCAACGGCACCGTCACCGTCACCACCTTCCCCGTCAGCGTGGACGATGCGGGCAAAATCTGTGCGAGCGCAGCCAACAATTTGACGTTTTCCGCAACCTGATTGGCGTATATGCGCTCGGCTTCCACAGTAACGGATCTGGCGACGGCGGATAACGTCAGGGACCTGGAGTTTTCCGATCTCTACCTTGGCCATCCGGAACTGCGCGACCGCCTGTCGGACGTGCCTGGCGCGGCGATCAATCCGCTGCCCGCCGGGCCGGCCCTGCGCGTAGACCTGGAGCGCCTGACCGAGGTGTGCCTGGCCCAGCGCGAACGGGCGCCGGACGATTGCGAGTTCAAGGTGGCCTACGATGGCGTCAGCTACCGCGTCTCGGCCATGCCGGCCCAGGGCGGCAACGTGTTCGTGGTGCGGCGCATCCCCAGCACGGTGTATTCGCTGGCCGAGCTGGGCATTCCGCAGGCCTACATCCGCTGCATGATGCAGCGCGGCCTGTCCGGCCTGTTCATCGTCTCCGGCGCGATCAAGTCGGGCAAGTCGATGACGGCGGCGGCCATGCTCAAGGACCGCCTGGGCGCGCACGGCGGGGTGGCCGTCACCGGGGAAAATCCGGTCGAGCTGCCGCTGCAGGGCATCCATGGGCACGGACTGTGTTTTCAGACCGTGCTGCCGTGCGAGCCGGGCAACCTGGCGCATGCCATGCGCAACATCATGCGCTGGCGCGCCGGGACGATTTTGATCGGCGAGATCCGCGACGAGGAAAGCGCCACCGAGCTGCTCAAGGCCAGCTTCAACGGCTATCTGGTGATCACCACCATGCTGGCCGAAGACGTGGTGCAAACGGTGACGCGGCTGAGCGCCCTGCTCAACGAGCGGCGCGGGCCGGGCAACGCGCGCGCCCTGCTGGCCGACGGCCTGCTGGGGGTGCTGCATCAGCAGATGGTGCGCGGCGCGCGCCTGGCGCCGAAGCTGGAAACGGAATTTCTGTTTCTGAAGGACGCGCCCGCCACCCGCACGGTGCTGCGCAATGGCGAATTCGAGCTGCTGGCGACGGAAATCCGCCGGCAGATGACGGGAATGATAGGCGAACACGCCACGGCGCGCAGGCTGGCGCCGGACTGAACAAGGGAGGCGCACATGTGGAGTGCAGTGATCGTATTCGTCATGGCCGCGCTGAGCGGCTTTTACATGATGCCGGCCGAACGCAGCCGGATTGCGGTGGAAAACCTCGCTGCGCGCGAGCAGGCCGAATCGATGGGCCTGTACCGTCAGGCGGTGGTGGCGTATTTCACGGCGCACGACGTGACCAATACCGGCGTCGGCATGGCGGACCTGAAGAGCGCGGGCGTACTGCCGGCCTGGTCGGCGCTGAGCACCCGTCCCGCGGCGGCGATCTGGAGCAACTACCGCGACAGCGCGGGCGTCATCTACATCTATGCGGCCAAGCCGGCCGCACCGAATATCGTCAGCGAAGTCATGAAGCTGTCGCACAATTCCCTGAGCGTGGGCATCTACCGCGCTTCCGACCATTCGCTGTACGCCCCGGCCGACGGCACCCGCGTGACGCTGACGACTCTGGGCAGCGCCACCCTTCCCGACACGGCCCTGGTGTGGCTGGCGGCACGCGATTGAGGCACCCATGAAACGCACCCAGCAAGGTATGACCATCATCGAAGCGATGGGCGCACTGGCCATCGCCTCGATGCTGCTGGTCGGCGTGTCGACGCTGATCTCGGCCTCGCTCGACGACGCCAAGGGCCAGCAGAGCGCGCTGTACCAGGAGCAGGTGGCCGCCGCGGCCGGCAAGTACATCGCGGCCAACCGCGCTGCCCTGGGCACCGGCGCCACGGCCACCATCACGATCGCCCAGCTCAAGGCCGGCGGCTTCCTGTCGGACAGCTTTGCCGCCACCAATTCCTACCGGCAGAGCACCTGCGTGCTGGTGCGCCCCGCCGCCGCCGGGCGCCTCGACGCCCTGGTGGCAAGCTACGGCGGCACGCCGATCCCGGAGCGCGACCTGCCCCAGGTGGCCATGCAGGCGGGCCAGGGCGGCGGCTACATCAGCAGCGCCGCGCCGGGCAG